>JAEZXM010000475.1 GCA_023419875.1 Pseudomonadota bacterium
GCCCGAGCTCGGCGACGCGCGCGTCGTCATCGCGGGCGGCCGCGGGACCAAGGGCGACTTCAAGGTCCTCGAGGCGCTCGCCGACGAGCTGGGCGCGGCGCTGGGCGCGAGCCGCGCCGCCGTGGACGCGGGCTGGGTCCCGAACGACTGGCAGGTGGGTCAGACCGGCAAGGTCGTCGCGCCCGACCTGTACATCGCCGCCGGCATCTCGGGGGCGATCCAGCACGTCGCCGGCATGAAGGGCGCCAAGGTGATCGTCGCGATCAACAAGGATCCGGAGGCGCCGATCTTCCAGGTCGCGGACTTCGGGCTCGTGGGCGACCTCTTCAAGGTCATCCCGGAGCTGACGGCCAAGGTGCGCGGGGCGAAGTAGGCGCTCGACGTTCTCTATTCGTGAACGTGCCCGATCCGGTCGGGCCCGAAGGCGTCACCGCGCGCGGGTGCGGAGCGCCTGCGCGAGAACGCGCGTTCTCAGGCCCCGGGCGTCGCATTGCCGCATCGATTCTCCAATCGACATGACGCGTCACGTTAGCGCGGCGCGGCAATCGACTTCTTCACGAGAGCGCAAAGATCCGCTCGCCGGATCGCCCGTCGCTAATGCGGGCATCGCCCCCAAGAAATCGAACGCCGCCTGATCGAGATCAAGGGGCTCGGGGGCCTTTGAAGGCATTTGAATGCGCCATGAGCCGGCTCGATCGTGACGCCCTGGAAATGGTGATCTCCACCCTTCGCGATTACGCGGAGCGGGAGCTCAAGCCCGAACGTCTCCTCGCCCTCGACAGGGACAACGAGTTCCCCGAGCAGGTCGGCCGGGACCTCTACCAGGAGCTGGGACTTCACCTTCTGTTCCTCCCCGAGGAGTACGGCGGGATGGGCGGCGGTGCTTTCGACATCTACCGGGTGTCCGAGGTCCTCGCCGCCATCGACCTCGGCATCGCGACCAGCGTGCTCGCGACCTTCCTCGGCACGGACCCGATCGTCGTCGGCGGGACGCCGGAGCAGAAGCAGAGGTGGATGGGCCGCATCGCGCAGGAAGGGCTGCTCGTGGCCTACGGCGCGACCGAGCCGCAGGCGGGCAGCGACCTGACCTCGCTCAAGACCACCGCGGTGCCCATCGAGGTGGACGGCAAGCCGCACTACAAGATCAACGGCGCGAAGCAGTGGATCTCCAACGGCGGCGTGGCGTCGATCTGGACCATCCTCGCCCAGGCCCCCAAGGGCGGCTCGTGGTTCGTGGTCGAGAAGGGCACGCCCGGACTCACCCCCGGCAAGCACGAGGACAAGCACGGCATCCGCGCGAGCAACACGACCCCGCTCTACCTCGAGGACGTGATCGTCCCTGCCGAGAACCTCGTCGGCGGCGTCGAGGGCCAGGGCTTCGCGCAGGCGCAGGCGGTCTTCGGCTACACCCGCCTCATGGTCGCCGCCTTCGGCCTGGGCGGCGGCTGGAGCGCGCTCGAGCGCGCGATCCGCTATGCCCAGGAGCGCATCGCGGCCGGCTCGCCGCTCATGAAGAAGCAGGGGTTCACGCACAAGCTGCTCGTCCCGAACGCCGTCCGCCTCGAGGCGGCCCGCGCGTACATCGAGTGGACCGCGGAGCGGATCGACGCCGGCGAGCCGGACCTCGCCACCGAGGGCGCGATCGCGAAGTACCTGGCGACCGAGGCCGGCAACAAGGCCGCCGAGGACGCGATCCAGGCGCTGGGCGGCTACGGCTACGTCAAGGAGTACATGGTCGAGAAGATCAAGCGCGACGTCCGCATCACCCTCATCTACGAGGGCACCTCGGAGATCCTGGAGTGGACGACGGCGCGCGACCGCTGGCAGCTCCACCTCAAGTCGCGCGGCGCGCACTACCTCGACTGGGCGCAGAAGGTCGAGAAGCTCCACGCCGAGCGGCCCGACGTCGGCGCGGCGGCCGCCGCCATGTCGCTCCGCGCGCTCGCCGCGCTGCTCGAGCGCTGCCGCCTCGACAAGCTCACCCGGCACCAGCACGTGCTCTTCCGCCTCGGCGAGCTGGTCGCCCAGGCCGAGGGCGCGGCCATCTTCGCCCAGCGCGCGGCGACGTCGCCCACGACGGCGATCGCGCTGCCTCCTGCCACCATCGCGGCGATGTCCCGTGTCTTCGCCCGCGAGGCGGCGGCTCGCGTCGCCTTCGAGGGCGCGCGCTGGGCGATCGCCGCCGGACAGACCGATCCCAACCTGATGCGTTCGTTCGACTGGAACGCCATCCTCGCCGGACAGGCCGGCGGGATCGAGGACATGGACGTCATCGCGGGGAGCCTGGCGCAGACCTTCCCCGCCTAGAGGAAGCACAATGTCCGAACACCGAGCCGTCGCCGTCGTCGGCGTCGGGGCGCTCCTGCCTGACGCCCCCGACGCTCCGTCGTTCTGGAAGAACCTCTGCGAGAAGCGGTACTCGATCACCGAGACGCCGGCCGACCGCTGGAGCATCGCCGAGTACTACGACCCCGATCCGTCCGCCCCCGACAAGACGTACAGCAAGATCGGCGGCTGGGTCCGCGGCTACACGTTCGACTGGCGGCACCACAAGATCCCGCCCCGCGTGGCGGAGGCGATGGACCCCGGCCAGCAGTGGGCGGTCAGCGTCACCGCCGAGGCGCTCGCCGACTTCGGCTACCCGAACCGCCCGCTCGATCTCGACCGCACCGGCGTCGTGCTCGGCGCGGCGATGGGCGGCGAGTACCACGACGTCTCCACCCTGCGGATCATGTTCCCGGAGTTCCGCCGCGCGCTCGAGGAGGCCGACGCCTTCTCCGCGCTCGCCCCCGACCTGCGCAAGAAGATCCTCGCGCGCTGGGCCGACGTGATCGGCCGCCGGCTGCCCTCGATCACCGAGGACACGATGCCGGGCGAGCTCACCAACATCATCGCCGGCCGGGTGGCGAACGTCCTCAACCTCCGCGGCCCGAGCTTCACCACGGACGCCGCCTGCGCCTCGAGCCTCGCGGCGCTCGACGCGGCCGTGGACCTCCTCGTCGAGGGCCACTGCGACGCGATCGTCACCGGCGGCATCGACCGCAACATGGGCGCGGCCTCGTTCGTGAAGTTCTGCAAGATCGGAGCACTCAGCGCCACCGGCACCCGGCCCTTCGGCGACGGCGCCGACGGCTTCGTCATGGGCGAGGGCGGGGCGGTCTTCCTCCTGAAGCGCCTCGCCGACGCGGAGCGCGACGGCGACAAGATCTACGCGGTCGTCCGGGGCTGCGGCGCCTCGAGCGACGGCAAGGGCAAGGGCATCACCGCCCCCAACCCGCTCGGCCAGAAGTTCGCCGTGGAGCGCGCCTGGAAGGCCGCGGGCCTCGACCCGGCGACGTGCGGGCTCGTGGAGGCCCACGGCACGAGCACCAAGGTGGGCGACGTCGTCGAGGTTCAGAGCCTGGGCGAGTGCTACGCCGCGGCCGGCCGCGGCGCGATCGCCCTCGGATCCGCGAAGAGCAACATCGGCCACCTCAAGGCCGGCGCGGGCGCCGCGGGCCTGCTCAAGGCGGTCTTCGCCGTCCACCACAAGCAGCTCCCGCCGACGCTCAACGCCGTCCGCCCCAACCCCGGGGTCGAGTTCGCCAAGACGCCGTTCACGGTCAACCACGAGCTGCGCGAGTGGGCGCCCCGGAACGGCACGCCGCGGCGCGCGGCCGTCTCGGCGTACGGCTTCGGCGGCACGAACTTCCACGTCGTCCTCGAGGAGCACGTCCCGGGCATGATCGACACCAGGGGCAAGGCGCGGATCTCCGTCCCCGCCGGCGCGCCTGCGGCCCGGACCGTCTCCGCCCCGAGCGCCAAGGCGCCCGTCCTCGGCGTCCTCGCCCTCGGCGCGCCGACGGTGGAAGCGCTGCGGGCTCGCCTCGAGCGCGAGCTCGCACGCGTGAAGGAAGGTCACACCCCGCCGGTCGCGCCGCCCGCGCCCGCGGACCTCGCCGCGCAGGAGCGGCTCGTCGTTCACTACGAGACCGGCCCCGAGCTCCTCGACAAGCTGGAGCGCACGCGGAAGGCGTTCGAGACCAACGGAGCGAAGACCTGGAAGGTCCTCGCGAACCAGGGCGTCTTCCGCGGCTCCGGCCCGGCCAAGGGGAAGGTCGCGTTCCTCTTCCCCGGCCAGGGCAG
>JAEZXM010000486.1 GCA_023419875.1 Pseudomonadota bacterium
GTGCCCTGGACGGCGAGCGCCCTGAGCTCGGCCCCGCGGTACGTGAAGCGAGCGTGGGCCTCGACGAGGCTCACGGCGGCCTCGATCTTGCGCAGGTCCTGGGGCCGAGGCTGCGTGCCCGACTGCGGAAGCGGCTGCACCACCTGCCCTTGCCCCGCGCGCCCGTAGTACGCGGACGCGCCCACGGCCAGCGGGCCGTGCTCGTACGCGAGCGCGACGGCCCCTGCGAAGCTCTCCGCGAGCGCGCGATCCGCGGCAGGACTGTCGCTCGTGCCGCCACGGGTGCGGAGCCCGCGGATCCAGTTCCCCGCGCTGGGCCGCTTCGCCACGTTGAGGCCCATGAGGCCGTACAGCTTGTACGAGAGGCCAGGGCGGATCGTGCCGTGGAGCCCGACGCCGTTCTCGTTCCAGGTGGAGGGGATGAGGTTGCGCTCGACCTCGGGCCGCTCGACGCCGTGGAAGAACACCGGCTCGTGCAGCTCGTTGGTGACGCCCACGGGCACGAGGACGTTGCCCACCCGGAGCTGAAGCGCGTCGGTGAAGCGGAAGTCGAGGTACGCGAACTCGACGAACACCTGGCGCTGGTGCTCGTACTCGACCTCGGCGTTGAACACGATCCGATCGCTGAAGCGGTAGCCCGTGTAGAGCACCACCCGCAGGATGTCGCTGAAGTCGCACGCGCCCGGCGAGGTCGCGCAGGCGTCGCTGCCCGTCTCGCCGAGCTGGTTCCGGTAGAAGACCTCGCCGTACCCGCCGAGGGAGAGGCCCTTGGGCGCGAAGTAGACCTTGGAGGCCGCCGGGCCCATGCCCGCGAACGAGCGGTACTCCACGTCGGAGATGCCGATCTCGAGCTTGAGCCGGCGGAGCTCCTCCGCCAGCGCCTGGAGCTCGGACTTCTTCGCGGGCTCGTCCGGCGCGGTCGCCGGCTCGGCCGGTTTTTCGGACGTGCCCGGGGCCGGCTCCGGCGCGGCCGCGGGTTCCTGGGCGCGGGCGAGGTCGGCGTGAAGGGCGAGCGCTCCGGCGAGCAGGGCTGGTGTGATGATGATTCGCATTCTCATGGTTGGCTCAGGGCAGGTCCTCTCAGGTCCTTGTGTTCAGAGCGCTCTGGGCGAGCGGCGCCCTGTCCCAGCGGGGTCGGAAATGAGACCGGGTCTCTGTAGCAGATGCAGCCGACGGAGGCAAATGCCACCCGGCACAGGAACCCACAGGAGCCGCTCCCGAGCGCCGCCCAGGTGGTGCGCCTTCACTCGGCGAGCATGTCCACGTCCACGACCCGCACGCCCCGCGGTGGGCGCAGCTCGAAGAGCGCGGGGTCGAGCGCGCCGTTCACCTCGACCTGGGTCCAGGTGAGCTCGAGCCGGACGTTCGCCGCGTCGGAGCGGAGCTTGAAGTACTCCGGGAACCAGGCGTCGCCGTGCGCGCGGGGGTCGGAGAACTCCACCCGCCAGCTCCCCGGCGCCTTGCCGCCGCCGATCGCGCGCGTGGCCCTCTCGACGAGCGCGTGCGCGCCGATCCACGCGTCCAGGGTGGCGCCCTCCTCCGCGAACCGGAGCCGGAGGTGCCTGCCGTCGGCGACGGCCTCCTGCGGCGGGGCCTCGGGGAGCGGCGCCGAGCCGAGCAGGATCGCGACCAGCTCCTTCGCCGAGACCGGGACCGGGACGAGACGCGAGAGGTTCTCCGGCGTGGCCGCGCCGGTGTAGAGCACCTTCGCGCCGGGGTCGTAGAGCGCGAACCGGCCGCCGGAGGCGACCATCACGCCGGCGGGGTTCCCGAAGAAGTCGAGCGCCTCGATGCGGAGCCGGTCGGGGCGCTCGGCGGCGGCGAACCCGCGGAACGCCGCCCGGCGAGGCTTCTGGAGCCGGATCCGGACGTCGCCCTGAACCCGGGCGACCTGGGCCTGCGCGCCGCGGACCTGGGCCAGGAGCTCGACCGGATCGGCCGAGAGATCGGGCGGAGGCTTGCGGGGGACGCACCCGCCGGCGAACAGGACGGTGAGTGAGGAGGCGAGAACCGCGGCAAGAAGGCGCATGCGCGTGGATCAAACACGACTCCCCCCTCCTTGGCACGCAAAGGTAATCTTCGAGCTTCCGCCCTGCAGGCCCCACCGTCCGGTGCAGCCCGCCGTCTCGCGAGGAGATCACCATGAGCCGAGTGATGAACTTCAATGCCGGCCCCGCCGCCCTCCCGCTGCCCGCCCTCGAGCGCGCCCGCGACGAGCTCGTCGACTTCGCGAAGAGCGGCATGTCCGTCATGGAGCACAGCCACCGCGGCAAGCAGTACGAGGCGGTGCACGACGAGGCGATGGCGCTCCTCCGCGAGCTCGCGAAGATCCCGGACACGCACGAGATCCTGTTCGTCCAGGGCGGCGCGTCCCAGCTCTTCGCCCAGGTGGCGATGAACCTGCTCGCGCCCGGGAAGACCGGGGCCTACGTGGTGAACGGCGCCTGGGGTGAGAAGGCGCTCTCCGAGGGCAAGCAGACGGCCGCGCTCCTCGGCGCGTCGGTGAAGGTCGCCGGCACGACCGGGGTGGGCGACGGCAAGGAGAAGAAGTACGAGCGGCTGCCGCTGCCCTCCGAGGTCGCGGTCGATCCCGCCGCCGCCTACCTGCACGTCACCTCGAACGAGACGATCCACGGGCTCGAGTTCGAGGTCGATCCGTCGAGGCCGTTCCCGTCGGCGGGCGCGGTGCCGATGATCGCCGACATGTCGAGCGACGTCCTCTGGCGGCCGCTCGACTTCGGGCGGTTCGGGCTCGTCTACGCCGGGGCGCAGAAGAACATCGGCCCGTCGGGCGTCGTGCTGGTGGTGGTCTCGAAGGCGCTCGTCGAGGCCGGGCGGAAGGACATCCCCAAGATCTTCCAGTTCCGGACGGTGGTGGAGAACAAGTCGCTCTACAACACCCCGCCCACCTTCGGCATCTACCTGGTCCGCAACGTCCTCCTCTGGCTCAAGGAGCTGGGCGGCCTGCCGGCGATGGAGGAGCGCAATCGCAAGAAGGCGGCCCGCCTCTACGCGGCGATCGACCAGAACGCGTCGTACTACCGGTGCCCGGTCGAGAAGGCGAGCCGGTCGGTGATGAACGTCGTCTTCCGCCTGCCCACCGAGGCCGACGAGGAGCGGTTCGTCGCCGAGGCCAAGGCGAAGGGCATGGGGGGCCTCAAGGGCCACCGCTCGGTCGGCGGCATCCGCGCGTCGATCTACAACGCGGTGCTCCCGGAGTGGGTGGACGCGCTCGCGTCCTTCATGGACGACTTCGCGAAGAAGGGGTAGCCCCTTCGGCAGGCTCAGGGTGAGCGGGCCGGCGGTGTGTCCTACGCCGCCGCCTCGCCCTCGCGTGCGGCCGCGGCGGCCTCGGCGCGCACGGCCTTCCGGTCGCGGGCGATGAGCAGGTAGATCGCCGGCACGAAGAAGAGCGTGAACGCCGTCCCGATGATCATCCCGGTGACGAGCACGAGGCCGATGCTGTTGCGGGCCTCCGCGCCCGGACCGGTGACGAGCGTCAGCGGGAAGTGGCCGAAGACGGTGGCGACGCTGGTCATGAGGATGGGGCGGAGCCGCGTGATCGCCGCCTGCTTCACGGCGTCGATCTTGGCGAGGCCCTCCTCCTGGAGCCGGTTCGCGAAGTCCACGATCAGGATGCCGTTCTTGGACACCAGGCCCACCAGCGTCACCAGGCCCACCTGCGAGTAGACGTTCAGGGTGGTGGTGAAGCCGTCGGTGAAGAAGGGGACGTTCGGGTTGGGCATCTTGAGGAAGGTGACCGCCATCGCGCCGAACAGCGCGAGCGGCACCGACCCCGCGAGGATCACGAACGGGTCGCGGAAGCTGTTGAACTGGGCGGCGAGCACCAGGAAGATGAGGATGATGGCGAGGGTGAACGCGGGGAGGAACTTGTTTCCCTCCACGCGGAGCTGACGCGACTCGCCGGTGTAGTCGATGGAGTAGCCGCGGGGGAGGATGCCCGCGGCCTGGTCCTCGAGGAAGGTCAGCGCCTCGTCGAGCGGCCGCATCGCCACCCCGCTGATCTTGACGGCGTTGAGCTGCTGGAAGCGGTTGAGCGCGCGCGGGGTGACGCTGTCCCGGATCGTGGCGATCGAGGAGAGGGCGACGAGCTGCCCGTCGGGCCCGGTCACGTAGATGTCCTTGAGCTGCTCCGGGTTGAGCCGCTCGGCCCGGCTCACCTGCGGGATCACCTTGTAGCTGCGCCCCGCCACGCTGAAGCGGTTCACGAACTGTCCGCCCACCGCCGCGCTCAGGTCCTGGCCCACCTGCTGGAGGTTGAGGCCCAGCTCGGCCACCTTGTCGCGATCGATGACGATCTCGGACTGGGGCTGGTCGATCTTCAGATCGAGGAGCGGGGGGAAGGCGAACATCCCGCTCTCCATCGCCTTCTGCTGGATCTGCTCCGCGAACCGGAGGATCTCGGCGGGCTCCTGGGTGGAGGCGATCACGAACTCGACCGGGAACTGGCCGCCCCCGGGGAGCGCGGGCGGGAGGATGGGGAACGTCTGGACCCCCGGGATCCGGGCCATCTGCGCCTGGACCTCGGGCTGGATCTGGAAGACCGAGCGCTCTCGCTCCGACCAGGGCTGGAGCCCCGTGCCCCAGAACCCGCCGTTCGGGAAGGTGATCTGGAACACGAACTGGGACTCCGGAACCTTCGCCACCGCGTCGTGGATCGCCTTCGTCGAGGGTCCCAGCTGATCGAGCGTCGAGTTGGACGGGGTGTTGACCACGCCGAAGATCACGCCCTGGTCCTCGGTGGGCGCGAGCTCGCGGGGCGCGAGCCGGAACATCACCACCGCCAGGACGCTCACCACCACCCACGCGAGGTAGATGGCGCCGCGGGCCCGGAAGGACGCATCCAGGTGGCGGGCGTAGGTGTTCTTGAGCCGCTCGAACCCGCGGTGGACGAGGCGGGAGAACCCGCGCTCCTCGCCGCCCTGCCGCAGGAGCTTCGCCGACATCACCGGCGAGAGGGTCAGCGCCACGATCCCGGAGATCGTCACCGCGCCCGCCAGCGTCAGCGCGAACTCGCGGAAGAGCGAGCCGGTGAGGCCGCCCTGGAAGGCGATGGGCGCGTAGACCGCGGCCAGGGTGATGGTCATGGCGATGATGGGGCCCACGAGCTCGCGGGCGCCCTGGAGCGCGGCCTGCTGCGGAGTCTTTCCCTCGCGCAGGTGGCGCTCCACGTTCTCGACCACCACGATCGCGTCGTCCACCACGAGCCCCACGGAGAGCACGATCGCGAGCAGGGTGAGCAGGTTCAACGTGAACCCGAAGGCCTGCATCAGGAACACGGCCCCGATGAGCGAGACCGGGATCGCCACCACCGGCACCAGCACCGACCGGAGCGAGCCCAGGAAGAGGAAGATGACGATCACCACGATGAGCAGGGTCTCGGCCAGCGTCTCCTCGACGTCGAGGATGGCGCTGCGGATGTAGCCGGTGCCGTCGTAGGCGACGCGGGCCTGGAGCTGCTCCGGGATCTCCCGCTGGAGGGCCTCCATCTCGACGCGGACCCGGGCGATCACGTCCAGGGCGTTGGCGTTGGGGAGCGGCCAGACCCCCATGAACACCGCCGTCTGGCCGTTGAAGTTGACCTGGCTGTCGTAGTCCTCGGCGCCCATCGCCACCTCGGCGATCTGACCGAGCCGGACCACGGCTCCGTTCTCCTCCTTCACCACGAGCTGCTGGAACTCCTTCACCGACCGGAGATCGGTGTTGGCGGTGAGGTTCACCTGGACGAGCGAGCCCTTGGTCTGGCCGACCGCGGCGAGGAAGTTGTTATGGGCGAGGGCGCTGCGCACCTGCGCCGGCGAGACGTTGAGCGCCGCCATCCGGTCGGGCCGGAGCCAGATGCGCATGGCGAAGGTGCGGGCGCCCAGGATGTCGGCGCGCTGCACGCCCTCCACCGCGGAGAGCCGCGGCTGCACCACGCGGACGAGGTAGTCGGTGATCTCGTTCTGCTTCAGGAGCTTCGAGGAGAAGCTCAGGTAGGCGGAGGCGAACTGGCTGTCCGACGACTCGATGTTGATGATCGGGACCTCGGCCTCGGGCGGGAGCTCGCTCCGCACCTGGTCGACCTTGGAGCTCACCTCGGCGAGCGCCTTGTTGGAGTCGTAATTGAGCTCGAGCTGGGCGCGGATGGTGGAGAGGCCGAGCTTGCTCTCGGACGAGATGTAGTCGATGCCGTCCGCCGCGGCGATGACGCGCTCGAGCGGGGCGGTGACGAAGCCGCGGACGAGGTCCGGGCTGGCGCCGACGTACGCGGTGGTGATGGTGATCGCGGCGTTCTCGCTCTTCGGATACTGGCGGACGTTGAGCGAGCGGATCGCCTGCACCCCGGCGATCACGATGAGGAGGTTGACCACGACGGCGACGACCGGCCGCCGGATGAAGATGTCGGTGAACCGCATGGGCAGCCTCAGCGCTCCGCGGGATTGGGCCGGAGCTGCGCCTTGGGGGCGAGGGCCTGGTTCACGGCCACGGTCATGCCGTTCCGGAGCTTGAACGCGCCGCTCGAGACCACGCGCTGCCCCGGCTCGAGGCCGGACGAGACGGCGACGAAGTCACCGCGTCGCTCGCCCAGCCGGACGAACTGTTGCCGTACGGTGAGCTGCTCCTTGCCCGCCTCGTCCTTCTTCTCCTCGATCACGAAGACCGTGTCGCCGTACGGCGCGAAGAGCACCGCCGTCACCGGGACGACGAGCACGCGCTGCTTCTCCTCCGAGAGCACCTCGACGTTCGCGAACATCCCGGACCGGAGGCGCCCGTCGGAGTTGGGGAAGGTCGCCCGGACCTTCACGTTGCGCGTGGCCTCGTCGACGCCGGGGTTGACCGCGGTGATCTCGCCCTCCCACGTCTTCCCGGGGAAGGTGTCGGTCTCGAGGTGCACGGCCTGCCCCGGCTCGAGGTCCGCCAGCGCCTGCTGCGGCAGCCAGAAGTCCGCGTGGATCGGGGTGACCGACTGGAGGCTGCCGATGGGCGTCCCGGCCGCGAGCACCTGGCCGAGCTCGACCTGGCGAATGGACATCCGGCCGTCGAAGGGCGCACGGATCGTCTTCTTCGCGACGATGGCCCGGAGGTTGGCGACGGCGGCGGCCGCCTGCCGCGCGCGCGCGACGGCGGCGTCGAGATCGGCCGGGGCGTTGGACTCGGCCCGCCGCAGGCTGCGGGCGCGCTCGAGGTTGAGCTCCGCGAGGGCGGCCTCGGCCTCGGCGGACTCGAGCTGCGCCTGCTCCGCGGTCGTGTCCAGGCGCACGAGCACGGCGCCCTTCTTCACCGGGGCGCCCGACTCGAACGCGATCTCGGTCACGCGCCCGGGGATCTCGGCGGCGAGCGTCACGCCCCGCGCCGCCACCAGGCTGCCGATGGCAGCCTTCAGATCCACCCACTCCGCCGCCTGCACCTCGGCCGACGTGACGGCCTCCGGCGGAGGCGCAAACGAGGCGCCCGCCTGGATCATCGCGCCGATCTGGGCCGCCTTCACGCCGCCCAGCGCGCCGACGACCAGGAGCAGCCCGAGGGGGATGGCGATCCAGAGCTTGGTCTTGGTCTTCATGTTCGGCTCTCGCTCTTCGTGAGGACGACCGCTGTGATTACCCGGCGCACCGCGCGTGCGCCGCGAAACCCGCGTGCCGGTTCGGCGTCGAACGAGGCCCGGCTGGGACCGCGGCGGCCTGTCGCGCCGTGCACCACGACCGCGTGGCTCTTAGGGTTCAAGAGTCCTCCCACCATGAACTTCGCTCCCCTGCTCCTCGCGGCCACGGCCGTCCTCCCATCCCCGTACGCTCCCGGCGAGCGGATGCGGTTCGCGATCGACTTCATGGGCATGCGGGTGGGAACGGCGACGATCGAGGTGCGAGAGGAGGGCGCGCGCGGCGTCCCGATCCGGCTCGAGGCCCACACCACCGGCGTGGCGGACGCGCTGTTCGACTTCCGCCAGGAGATGGTGAGCCACGTCGAGCCGGAGACCGGGCTCCCCACGCAGCTCGTCATCGATCGCCGGGAGGCGGACTGGAAGCGAACGGACACGACCGAGTACGACCGCGCGAAGGGAGAGGCCGTCGTGGTCAAGAGCGGAAAGCGCGTGACGACGCACGAGACCGCGATCCCGTCCGACGCCGTGGACTTCCTCGCGCTCGTGTTCCAGCTCCGCCGGATGCCGCTCGAGCCGGGCTTCCGCCGGACGTACTCCGTGCTCGCCGGCACGAAGCTGCGCGAGGTGGTCGTCGAGGTGACGAAGCGCGAGCGGGTGAGGACCAGGGCGGGCACGTTCGCCGCGCTCAAGATCCGCGTCCCGACCGGCATCACCGGGAAGTTCAGCGAGAAGAAGCCCACGCACCTGTGGCTCTCCGACGACCCGCGGCGGGTCGTGGTGAAGCTCACGACCGACTTCTCCTTCGGGAGCGGGGTGGCCGAGCTGCGGTCCTACGCTCCGGGGGAGAACCCGGCGGAGGGCACGGCTCGAGCGCAGTGAAGAGGCGCCGGGGTGGGGCTCGAGCTCAGAACAACCTCGCGCGCCGCTTTCCCAGCTCGGCCCCGAGCCGCTTCGCGATCCGGTTCTCCGGCTCGCGCGCGGGATCCTGGGCGAGGTCGAACGCCTCCACCTCGGCGAGGAGCGCGTCGAAACGGGCGCCGTCCTGGAGGAGCACCGTCAGCGTCTCGGCCT
>JAEZXM010000534.1 GCA_023419875.1 Pseudomonadota bacterium
GGTGGGGCGTCTCGAAGGGCGTCCGGCCCGGCGGCGCGGCCCAGCCCGCGTTCGCCTGGATCGCCCAGTGGATCATGCCGGCGCCCCCTGCGGCACACGCCCGACGAGCTCCCCCATCCCCTTGGGATCCGGGAGCGCGACGGTCCGGTAGTTGCGCAGCTCGACGTAGACGTTGCCCTCCGCGTCCACCACCTGCGCGTCGAGCCCGTCGCCGTCGTCCCGCCGCCGCGCCTCGGCGAACAGCGGCTTGCTGCGCTCCTCGACCGCGCGGTACACGCGGAGCGACTCGAGCCCGGCCGGCAGCCCGAAGACGCGGCGCTGGGTGATGTCGAACACCCCGGCGGTCTGGAAGCACAGCTCGACGAGCCGCGGGGCCACGCGCTCGACGGCCTTCGCGTCGGACGCGTTGGACGGCAGGTTGCGGTGGAACAGGCCGACCGCGTGGCCGGGGTCGATCTGGACGCCGTCGAGCACCCGGTACGCCGGGCCGTGGAAGTAGACCCGGTAGATCGCCTTGCGGTCGACGGTCCACTCGTCGGTGGGCGTGAACTCGACCTTCTTCGGCTGGAGCGGCGCGCGCTCGAGCACGGCGGTCCCGCGGAAGTGCAAGCGCTCCTGCACCGGCACACCCGGCTTCGGCTGGAGCTTCGACCAGAGCTGAACGTCCACGAGGACCTCGCCGTCCGGCCCGGGCCGTCCGGTGGCCCGGAGGTGGAGCGTGGCCGGCTTCATCCGGTGGAACTTGAACGGCGAGAGGAACTCGACGTCGCGGAGGCCGGTGAGGGCCCGGTCCGGGCAGAGCAGGGTCGCGAGCTCGGCGAAGCTCTCGAGCCCCATCACGCCGGGCAGGACGGGCACGCCCTCGATCTGGTGGTCGTGGAGGAACGGCTGCTCCTCCGGATCGAGCCGGGTCTCGACGGTGAGCCCGCCGTGGAGCGGCACGCCGGCCACCTTCTTCACCATCGGGAAGGAGTGGGCGCGCTCCTTCAGCCACGCCTGCGCCTTCTCGAGGTCGAGGCCGCCCGTCGCATCCCACTCCTCGACGAGGATGCCGAGCTTGCCGCCGACGACGATCTCGTCGGCCGCGCCGGACACGATCTCGCGCCGCACGGTCGGGATGCCGACCTCCGGCTGGAGCATGTCGATCCCCGCCGCCTCCATGATCTTCGGGATCGACCCGCGGGTGGCCATGCCGATGCCGCCCCAGGCCGTCCAGTCGAGCGCGATCCCCCGGGTGCCCGGGCGGGCCCGGCGCAGCCAGCGGGAGGTGGCGCAGAGGAAGGCGTTCGCGGCGCTGTAGTCGGTCTGGCCGCTGTTCCCGAACCGGCCGGCGACCGAGCTGAACACCACCGTGGCGCCGAGCGGCAGGTCCTTCGCCGCGCGGAGCAGGCCGAAGAAGCCGTCCGCCTTGATGTCGAACACCCGGGCCCACTCGTCGTCGGGCTTGTCCGGGAGCGCCTTGCTGATCTCGATGCCGCCGGCGTGCACGAGCACGTCGATGCGGCCGCTCGTGGACCGGATCGCCTCCACCGCCGAGGAGACCGACTCGGCGTCGAGGAGGTTCACCGCGTGCCAGAGGGCGGTGCCGCCCGCGGCCTGCACGCTCTCCAGCGCGCGGAGGGCCGCCTCCTGCCGCTCGATCTGCATGAGCTGCCGGTCGATGGCCACCGGGGTGGGCTTCTCGCCGCGCGCCTTCGCCTCGGCGATGAGCGCGTCCTTGAGCGCCTCGCGCCCCTTGCGGAAGAGCACGACGTGCGGGTCGTCCTTCTGCGGCGGCGCGACCAGGTCGAGAAGGTGGAACGTGCCGCCGCTCGCAGCCGCGAGGTCCGCGACGATGGCGCTGGTGATGCCGCCGGCCGCGCCGGTGACCACGAACACGGTCTCCTTGCCGAGCGGGGCGAGCGAGGCGGGGGAGGCAGGCCTGACGTCGAGGCCGATCGACCAGCGCGTCCCGTCGTGGCGGCCGACCTCGACGATGCCGGGGTCGGAGAGGGCCTCGGCGACGAGCGCTTCGGCGATCTCCGCCTCGGTTGCGCCGGCGGCGAAGTCCACCACCTTCACGAGCGCGTCCTTGCGCTCGCGCTTGTACGCCTTCACGAACCCCTGGACCGCGCCGCCGAGCGGCGCGTCGGTGCCGTCCTCGCCCAGGCCGAACAGCCCGCCGAGGCGGGTGGCGGCGACGAGGAACGTCCCGGCGCCGGCGACGCTCCCGTAGAGGGCGCGCATCGCCACCGCCAGGTTCTTCACGAGCACCCGGGTCCGCTCCTTGAACTCGTCGATCGACAGCTCGTCGAGGCGCGGCGCGGCGTCGAGCGCCGGGAGCCAGAAGACGCCGTGGATGGGCCCCTCGGCGAGCCAGCCGCTCAGGGTCTTCTCGATCTCCGCGGCCGGCCGGCGCGCGTCGAGCTCGAGCGCGGTGGCGCCGAGCCCGGCAACCTGCTTCGCGACGGGGCTCTCGCTCGCGCCCCGGGCGACGACCACGCGCGTGCCCTTCTCGACCTTCACGCCCGTGGGCTTGCACAGCTCGAGCGGCGGTCGGACCACCGGGGTGGCCACGCGCCGGGGAGCCTGGTCGGCGTTGGAGAGGGGGTAGGGCTGTGGCGGCCCCTGCTTCACGGACGGTGCGGGCGCGCCGGTGGAGGCGCCGGGAGCGGAACCGGAGGCCGGTGCAGGGACGGGTGCGGACGCGGCGGCAGCCGCGAGGTCCGGCCGGTGCGTGCGCACGAACCCGATCACGTGGCGCAGGGTCGGGAAGTCGCGGAGCTTCAGATCCTCGACGCGCGGGATGGACCACTCCTCGCGTACGGCCGCGAAGGTCTCGGCCTGCTTCACCGTGTCGACGCCCAGGTCGGCCTCGAGGTCGAGGTCGAGGTCGAGGAGGTCGGGCGGGTAGCCGGTCTTCGAGGAGACGATCTCGACCACCTTGGCGGTGACGGGATCTGCCATCGTGCTCGTGCTCGGGCTCGTGCTCGTGCCCGGGCCCGTGCCCGTGGAGGGGGAGGGGGACGGAGCGGCAGCTGGCGGGGCCACGGTTGCAGCAGGCGCCGCCGCGAGATCCGGCCTGTGCGTCCGCACGAACCCGATGACGTGGCGCAGGGTCGGGAAGTCGCGCAGCTTGAGGTCCTCGACGCGCGGGATGGACCACTCCTCGCGCACGGCGGCGAACGTCTCCGCCTGCTTCACCGTGTCCACGCCGAGGTCGGCCTCGAGGTCGAGGTCGAGGTCGAGGAGATCGGGCGGGTAGCCGGTCTTCTGGGAGACGATCTCGACCACGCGGGCGGTGACCGGATCGGCGACCGCTCGCCCTTCGACAGGCTCAGGG
>JAEZXM010000558.1 GCA_023419875.1 Pseudomonadota bacterium
GCTCGGAGGTCGTCTATCGCGAGGAAGACCGCGAGCGGTCGCTCGCCTTCAAGCTGTTCCGCGACGGCGTCCGGAAGCTCGCCTTCTTGCGCGGGGTGGCGGTGGGCGAGCTGCTCCAGCTCCTCCAGATCCTCGCGGTCCGGTTCGTCGGCGTGCGGCAGGCGGAGGACGACATCGTCACCCTCCTCCGGAAGGCCGAGTTCAAGTCGATCTCCTTCTCCGCCGTCCAGGGCTACGCATCGGAGGACGAGGGGGCCGGTGTCGCCCTGCGCCACCGTGGCGGGGAGCCGCCGCCCGGCTTCGATACCCCATTCCCGAAGATCCCGCCGCCCGGGCCGATCGCCTACGCGCCCGTCCCCGAAAAGGCGCTGGAGGCGCTCCGCGCGGAGGAGTCGCCCGAGGCGCTCGGCGTCTCCGGACTGCGGCTCGCGGCCGAGGTCGTCGCCTGGGCGTCGCGCGGCGCGCTGCCGGTCCGCGACGTGGCCCAGCTCTGCAGCGAGCTCCGCGACTACCTCGTGGCGGACCAGCAGCTCGGGCAGCTCGCGTCGCTCGCCGAGCTGGCGCTGCGCCTCCCGGCCGGCCCGCTCCGCGACGAGCTCCTGCGGAGCCTCGCGGATCCGCGCATGCTCGAGGCCGTGCTGGCGAGCCTCCCCGAGCACGGTGGGGCGCTGCCGCCGCAGGCGGAGCGCCTCGTCCCGTTCGTCCCGGCCACGGCGGTCCTGGAACGTCTCGAGAAGGAGCCGTCGTCCGGCCGACGCCCCGCGCTCCTCGCGATCGTCTCGGCGCGCCTCCCCGTGGACGCCGACGAGGTCGCGGCCAGGCTCCCCAAGCTGCCGCCGGACCTCGTCCGCGAACTCCTGAAGCTCCTCGGACAGAAGGCGCCGGACCGGGCGGACCAGGTCTCGCTCGTGCTGCTCGGGCACGCCGACGCCTCGCTCCAGCTCGAGGCGCTTCGCACCCTGGCCGCCAGCGAGCACCGCCACCCCCCGGCGCCGTTCCTCCAGGCGCTCCGGTCGTCGGTCGAGGCGATCCGGATCGCCGCCGCGGAGGCGCTCGAGCATCACGGCGACGCGGCCGCAGCGCGCGCGGTGGCCGAGGCGCTCACCAGCCGGCGATCCTACTCGCAGGGAGAGGCGGTCGCCCTCGGACGCACCCTCGGGACGCTGAACGCCGGCGCCGCGCTGCGCCTCTTCGACGGGTGGCTGGAGCACAAGCGGAGCCTCCTGGGCGGGCTCCGCGGGGGAGAGCACGAAGACCTGCTGCGCTGGGCGGCGGTCGCGGGGCTGGGCGTCATCTCCGGCCCGGAGGCCGAGCAACGGCTCGAGCTGGTGGCGCAGTGGGCAGGGGACGAGCTCCGGCGGCACGTCCACGGGACCGTGGCCCGCCGCCGGGCGGAGGCGCGCCGCCATACGCCGGGCGGAGGGGCGCCGCCATGATGGACGAGCTGCTCCAGGCGCAGGCGGAGCTGGCGCGGGCGCTGGGCCGAGCTCGGGCGGGCGAGGACCGGGACCTCGCCCACAAGGTCCGGGAGACCGGCGAGCAGGTCGTCCACCTGCTCTCGGGCCTCCTCAAGCTCACCCGCGTCCACTCGCCGGACAACCACGCCTTCGACGCGCCGGTGGCCGAGTTCGGGAGGGCCCTGGCCACGCTGGTGGAGCTGCTCGGCTCGGTCCACGTGGTCACCGTCGAGGACCAGGTGTACGTCAACGACGTGCGGATCCGGAACGAGGGCAAGCCCGGCGCGCGGGACCTCGGATCGGAGCTGCGCCGGCACGACACGGGCGGTCTGTCGTTCCATGCCCCGCTCGACAGCGCTGCGGTGCGCGTGCTCGTGAGCGCCCTGGCCGCCCTGCCCCCGGAAGGCGAGGGCAAGCGCGCGGCGCTGCTCTCGCGCCTCCAGGCGGCCGAGGTGAGCTCGGTCGAGCCCGCGGGCGTGTTCAAGCTGCGTCTCGAGGAGGGCGAGGAGCAGCGCACGCCCGACGACGTCATCCGCAGGGTGCTGGGCCTCGTCTCCGAGACCTGGAGCAACCTGCAGCATGGGCGTGCGCTCAACCCGCTCCCCCTCCGGCGCGGCGTGCTCGACATCCTCGACATGGGCCTCGGCGCGCCGGCGTTCTGGGGCGGGTTCCCGTCGGAGGCCGCACCGCACGCGGTCCATGCGGTCGAGGTGACGATGGTGGCGCTCCTCACGGCCCGGACCGCCGGGTTCCCGGCCGCGTTCCTCCAGGACCTCGGCATCGCCGCGCTCGTGCACGACGCCGGGTATCTCGTGAAGGACGTCGGAGACGGGCCGACGGCGTTCGCCCGGCACCCGCTGGAGGGGGCGCGCGTGATCCTGCGCCAGCGCGGGTTCCACGAGGCGAAGGTGCGCCGGCTCCGGGCGATCCTCGAGCACCACCGCGACCTCGCGACGCCCAACGCGCGCCCCACGCCCGGCGGCGCGATCCTCCGGTTCGCGGAGGACTACGCGAACCTCGCCCGGCTCTACGGTGCCCGCGTGCTCCGCGGCGACGCGCTCGGCGCGATGGCCAAGGCGGCGGGGCAGGTGTACCACCCGATCATCGCCCAGGTGACGATCAACGCGCTCGGCCGTTATCCCCCGGGGACGCTGCTCGAGCTGGAGGACGGGCGGTTCGCGCGTGTCGCCGCCCCCGCCCGCTCGCCGGAGCTCTGGGCGCTCCCGCTCGTCCGCCCGATCGACCCGCGCACGCGGCAGCCCTCGGACGAGATCGTCGATCTCGTGAAGGGGCCGAGGATCCGCAGGGCGGTGCCGGGGTAGGTAGTCCGAGAGGCCGGTCCCGCCTTCTCCCCCCATTGGTATCCGCCTCTGCATCCTGCTAAAGCCTGCTCGTGATCACGGCCGCCCCCGTCCTCGCCTATCCGCTCAGGGAGGGCCTCTATCTCAACGTGACGAGCGCCTGCACTCTCGCGTGCGTCTTCTGCCCGAAGATCCGCGACGACGACTACCGCGTGGGCGGGTTCGACCTCCGCCTGCGGAGGAACCCCACCGCGGACGAGGTCTGGGCCGCGGCGTGCGCAGCAGGGCTCGAGAACAGGGCCGAGGTGGTGTTCACAGGGTTCGGCGAGGCCACGCGGCGACTCGACGTGGTGCTCGATGTGACGCGGCGACTCGATGCCGCCGGGGTGGGACGCATCCGGCTCGACACGGACGGGCTCGCCAGCCTGCGCGAGGGCCGGGACGTGGTCCCGGATCTCGCGGCGGCGGGCCTCGATGCGGTCTCCGTCTCGCTCAATGCGCCGGACGCGGATACGTACGCCAGGCTCTGCCCGAGCCGTTATGGAGCGTCAGCGTTCCCCGCCGTGAAGGAGTTCATCCGCAGCGCCGTGCGCCACCTGCCCGAGGTGAGCGCGAGCGCCGTCGCCGTCCCCGGGCTGTCCGAGGAGGCGTGCCGGGCGGTGGCGGAGGACCTTGGCGCACGGTTCCGGTGGCGGGCGTACGACGCCATCGGCCGGGCGCGCTGAAAGCCGCTGCACCCTTACCGAGGTGCTCACCTGGGAACTTCCGGTCCCCCCAGGGACTAGCTTTCGGCCCCTCGTTCGTGCATGGTTTGCGCTCACGCATGCTTTGCGTATCTGTCCGCCCGGTTCGATCCCGATGACGAGCGCAGCCATCACTCCCCGTTCAGGTGCCGAGAGGATCCTCGTCGTTGATGACGAGCTGAATGCACGCACCGCGCTCCGGGACATCCTGCGGGAGGAGGGATACGAGGTCGCCGAGGCGGGAGACGGCGAAGAGGCGATGCAGGTCCTGCCCGCCTTCGCGCCCTCGGTGGTGCTGGCCGACGTGCGGATGCCGCGCATCGACGGCATCACGCTCCTGCGCCGCGCGCGCGAGGCCGGCTCGGACGCAGTGTTCGTGATGATGACCGCCTTCGCGAGCGTCGAGGCCGCGGTCGAGGCGATGCGTGCGGGCGCCGAGAATTACCTCGTCAAGCCGCTCGACGTGAACGCCGTGCTGGTGATCCTCGACAAGGCGTTCGAGAAGCTCCGGCTCCAGCGGGACACCGCGAACCTGCGCGAGCGGGTCCGGGAGCGCTACCGGTTCCACAACATCGTCGGGGACGCCCCGGAGCTGCAGGCCGTCTACGAGGTGGTGAAGCGCGCCGCCCCGACCCGGGCCACGGTGCTCGTCCTCGGAGAGTCGGGGACGGGCAAGGAGCTCATCGCCCAGGCGCTGCACGAGGAGTCGCCGCGCGCCGACCGGCCGTTCATCAAGGTGAACTGCGCCGCCCTGTCCGAGACGCTGCTCGAGTCGGAGCTGTTCGGGCACGAGAAGGGCGCGTTCACGGGGGCGGCGGGCCGCAAGGAGGGGCGGTTCGAGCTCGCCGACGGGGGCACGCTCTTCCTGGACGAGATCGGCGACATCTCGCCCGCACTTCAGATCAAGCTCCTGCGCGTGCTCCAGCAGAAGGAGTTCGAGCGCGTGGGCGGGACGCAGACGTTGAAGGTGGACGTCCGCCTCGTCGCCGCCACGAACCGCGATCTCGCCGCCGAGGTGAAGGCGGGGCGGTTCCGCGAAGACCTCTACTACCGGCTCAACGTGGTGGCGGTGACGCTCCCGCCGCTGCGGCAGCGCAAGGGCGACATCCCGGCGCTCGTCTCGCATTTCATGGAGAAGTACGGTCGGGCCTACGGCAAGGAGGTGCGGGGCCTCGCGCCCGGCACGCTCAATGCCCTCCTTAGCCACGACTGGCCGGGCAACGTCCGCGAGCTCGAGAACGTGGTGGAGCGCGCGGTGGTCCTCTCGAAGGGCACGGACCTGACGGCCGACGATCTCCCGCCCACGCTGCGGGGCCCGCGGCCCCGCGAGCGCGCTCCCGGAGCGCTCATCCCCGGCGCGACGCTCTACGAGATCGAGCGCGAGGCGATCCTCCGCACGCTGGAGATGGTGGGCGGATCCACCTCACGCGCGGCCGAGATCCTCGGGATCAGCGTCCGGAAGATCCAGTACCGGCTCAAGGAGTACGCGAGCGGCGGGCGCGGAGCGATCCGCCGTGACGAGCCCGGCGGCCCGCGGCCGCCGGAATGACCCGCGGCCCGCGACAGGCACCGTGACGTTCTGCTAGAACGGCGGTGTCCCAGGGGAGCCACGGTGGGCCGACCACGAAGAGGCGAGAGCGGCGATTCGCCCGGCGAGCCCCAGAGCTACGAGCGGATCTCCACCCAGCTCTCCGCGCTGCTCGCCGACATGGTCCGCGCGCAGGAGATCGCGGTGGATGCGTGGTCTCCCGATCTCCAGCCCGGCGGGGCGGTGGGCCGCTTCCAGATCGTGCGCGAGCTGGGGCGGGGCGGCTTCGGCGTGGTGTTCGAGGCCTCCGACGGGGACCTGGGCCGGACGGTCGCGCTCAAGGTGGTGAAGGCGGGCACGCGCATCGCCGCCCGCGGCAGCCAGTGGCTGCTCCGCGAGGCCGAGGCGGTGGCGAGGCTCAACCACCCCAACATCGTCACCCTGCACGATCTCGGGCAGGCGGCGTCCGGCCCGTACCTCGTCTTCGAGCTCCTCCGCGGGCGGTCGCTGGCCGAGAAGCTGCGCGCGGGGCCGCTCCCGGTCGACGAGGTCATCGAGGTGGGAATCGCCGTCGCGCGCGCCCTGGTGCACGCCCACGGCGCGGGCGTCGTCCACCGGGACCTCACCGCGGCGAACGTCCACCTCACGGAGGAGGGCGAGGTCAAGGTGCTCGACTTCGGCCTCGCCCACCTGTTCGGTCGCGACGGCGCCAACGACGGCGGCACGCCGGCATACATGGCGCCCGAGCAGTGGGAAGGGGATCAGGGCGACGCGCGCACGGACCTCTTCGCGTTCGGCGTGATCCTGTTCCAGGCGCTCACCGGGTCGTTCCCGTACCAGGTGGATCGCGGCTGGAGCGAGGCGCTCGAGCCCGGCGAGACGCCGCGGCTGCCCCGCCGTTGCGCCCCGAAGCGGCTCCGGCGGCTGGTGCGTTCGCTCCTGGACCGGGAGCCGGAGCTGCGCCCGCCCCACG
>JAEZXM010000571.1 GCA_023419875.1 Pseudomonadota bacterium
CGATCGCGGAGCGCGCGCGCCAGGGCGGCGACGTGCACGGACACGCCGCCGTACGGCGGGGGCCAGTTGCCGGCGAGGGCGATCCGCATGGCGCTGGTCGCGCTCACCCCGTCACCCTCTCGACGGCGTCCGCCCGCTCCGGGACGGGATCGGGCCGCTCGCCCAGCACCGGCCGCGCGAGCCCGAGCGTGGTGAACACGTCCTCGAGGTTGCAGGTGGCGACCGACCGGCTCCAGCCGACCGGACCGAGCGTCGTGTTCTCCCAGAGCACCTTCCGCTTGAGCGCGAGCCGGTTGCCGCCATGCCGGTTCTCCTGGTCGTCGATGGTCACCGCCGCCTCGAAGCCCGCCCGGCCGACGATCTCCCGCACCGCGGGCGTGTGGTGGCCGTTCGGGTAGGCGAAGTGGCGCGGCCGCGTCGCCAGGCGCGCGGCGATCTGGTCGCGGCAGCCCTCGACCTCGCGGCGGGCCTCGGCGAGCGGGAGGTTGGCGAGGGCGGCGTGGTGCACGGTGTGTCCGCCCACGTCCACCCCGGCCGCGTGCATCGCCCGGAGATCCTCCCACCGCGCGAGCCGGGTGCCTGCGGGCAGGTCGCGCTCGCCGCGCCCGAGCCGCCGCTCCAGCGCGTCGGCGACCGCGAGAAGGCGGTCGTGCGGGAGGCGCGAGATGAGCCGGTCCAGGGTCGAGGCGGGGCCGCCCTCGGCGCAGGCGGAGAGGAGGAGCTGGAGCTGCGGCGCGAGCCCGGCGCGGTCGTAAGGGATGCCCTGGGCGGTGAGCTCGCGGAGAGAGGCGTGGAGCCGGTCGTGCGGGAGCCGGCGCTCGGTGCCCACGAGTCCGGACGGGACGAAGACCGAGAACGGGATCCGGAGGCGCGAGAGCATCGGGAAGGCGTGCTCGGGCACCTCGGCGTAGCCATCGTCGAAGGTCACCGCGGCGACGTCCTGTCCCTGGCCGGGCGGCTCCGCGAGGATCCGGAGGGCCTCGGCGAGGGAGACGAGCTCCCGCGAGCGGCCCACGAGCTCGAGCTGGCGCCGCAGGGTGTCCACGGACACGAGGAGCGAGGCGAGCCCTTCGCGGGAGGCCGCGGCGAAGTCCGGCGTCACGCGATGGTACGAGAGGATGAGCACCCGCCGCCCGCCGGCCCTTCGCCGGCGGAGCACCCCGACCGCCCGGTGGATTCCCGCCGCGGTCAACGCTCCGGCCACGGCAGCCTTGGCGGCGCGCTGGAGGATCCAGCGGACGCTCCCGTCGGCACGCTCCGGCATGTGTTCCCCCCACCCCGGGGCCCTTGGACGTGTGCGAGCCCCTCTCCCGGATCCCAAGGTGCGCACAGGACCCGCGCGGCAACGGAGCCCAGAGGTGGGTGGGTTCAGCCGCGCGTGATCCCCGCGCGGTCGCTCCGACCGATACGCCTGCGCGCCAGGGCGAGCTTCTCCGCGCGGGAGAGCCGCTTCAGGGCGTGCTCCCTGCGGAGCGCGGCGCTGCGATCGCGGGCGCGCTCGGAGTACACGAGCGTCACCGGCAGCCGCGAGCGCGTGTACCGGGACGCGCGCCCGGCCTGGTGCTGGCGCACGCGCCGGGCGAGATCGGCGGTCGCGCCCGCGTAGAGCGTCCCGTCCGAGCAGCGGAGGAGATAGACCGACCAGGACTCCCCGCGCCGGGCGAGGGTGCGCCCCCGCGGGAGCCGCCTCGCGCTGCCGGACGGCGCTCGCACTCAGCGGCCGCGCTGCGACGCACGCCGCGTCTGCTGCGCGACGAACGGATTGCTGGGCTTCCCCGTCATCCGGGCCGGCGATCCCGGCGCGGGAACGGCCTCGGGGCCGTGCGGATGGGACTCGCCGGCCTCCGGGGCGACGATCTTCCGGTGAACGGGCTTGCCGCCCTTCTTCCGCTTCTTGCTGACCGGCATCGATCTTCCTCCCGAGACGTGACCCCAGGAGATTAGACGACGGCGGCGGCGAGGGGAACGGCCGAGATCGCGCCGCCGTGACCCCGGCGGTCACACCGTCATCGGCGCGGATACGCGGGGAACGGCCCTGCGCGGCCAGTTCGCACGTTTCGGGCGTCCTCGAAGACCCATCGGGCCGGCACGATCCGTGCTCTCGGGCAGAGGAGCAGGATCACCCTTTCGGAGAACGATCGATGATGAAGACTCTTCCGCTTGCCCTCCTGGCCGCCGCCGCCTTCGCCGCCCCCTCGGCCCGGGCCGCCGAGAAGGCGCCCGCCGCCAAGCCGCGCGTCATCGAGATGACGCTCACGGACGCAGGGCTGGTCCCCGCCGAGGTGAAGCTCACGAAGGGCGAGCCCGTCCGGATCGCCTTCACCCGCAAGACCGATCGGACCTGCATGTTCGACATCGTGATCCCCGAGGCCGGCGTGAAGAAGGCCGCCCCCTTGAACAAGACCGTGGACGTCGAGTTCACGCCGGCCAAGAGCGGGAGCCTCAGGGTCCTGTGCGGGATGGGGATGCAGTTCGGCAGGCTGGTCGTGAACTGAGAACCCCTCCGGCAGGGGCGTAGAATGTCGCGATGACCCGTCGCACGTCCGGGACCGCGCGAAGGCTGTTCCTCGCGTTCGCGCTCCTGGTCTCGATCTTCGCCCTCGGCTCCACGGTGATGCTGGTCCACGTCCGCGTGATGCGCACGGGCCTGGTGGAGCTGCGCGACCAGGTCGAGGGCGTGCGCCTCGCGCTCGAGCTCGCGAGCGCGGTGCGCGACCAGTACGCCCACCAGGCCCACACGATCATCCTCGGCGACGACAGCCACCTGAGGTTCTACGACGAGGCCGCGGAGAGGGTGGGCGAGCTCACCGCCCGGGTCCGTGCCCGGGCCACGACCCCGGAGGCGCGGCACTGGGTGGACGACATCGAGCAGGCCAGCGCCGAGCTCGACGAGGTCTTCCGCGCCCGGATCGTCCCGGCGGTGCTGAGGCACGATCGGGCCAACGTGCAGGAGGAGCACGGCCGGGCGCAGCTCCTCGTGTCGCTCATCCAGGATCGCGCCGACAGCCTGGTCCGGAGCCACGAGGCGTCGATCGCCGCCTACGAGGCCGAGGTGTCCGCGCTCCAGACGGGCGCCTTCCACTGGACGATCGTCTTCGTCGCGCTGGCGCCGCTCGTGGCCGCGTTCGTCGGCTTCCTGGTGCTCCGCTCGGTGGCGGGACCGGTGTCCCGGCTGCACCAGGGCGCGGTCCGCCTCGGTCGAGGGGACCTCGACACGCGCATCGAGGTGGATCGGGACGACGAGTTCGGCGCGCTGGCCCGGCAGTTCAACGCCATGACCGCGGCGCTCAAGGAGCACCAGGAGCGGCTCGTCCAGCAGGAGAAGCTCGCCGGCATCGGCCGGCTGGCGGCGGGCGTGGCGCACGAGATCAACAACCCGCTCGCGG
>JAEZXM010000573.1 GCA_023419875.1 Pseudomonadota bacterium
GCGCGACGCTGTGCCTGGGCGCGCTCCTCGGCGTCGGCGCGGCCGCAGCGGCGTTGCTCGCGCCGGCGCCCCCGGAGCTCACCCTCCCCTGGCCCGTCCCCGGCGGCGCCTTCGCGCTGCGCCTCGACGACCTCTCCGCGTTCTTCCTCTTCCCTGTGCTCCTCGTCCCGGCGCTGGCCTCCATCTACGGCCTGTCCTACTTCCCGCAGGCGAGCGGGGGGACCGGGGAAGGCTCTCGGGCCCCCACGGCGAGATCGAGCGCGAAGGCGATCCGGCTCCAGCTCGTCCTCGGCCTGGTGACCGGTGCGATGGCCACGGTGGTGATCGCGGCCAACGCCGTCCTGTTCCTGGTGGCCTGGGAGGTGATGGCGCTCGCCGGGTTCGTCCTCGTGATCACCGACCACGAGGAGCGCGAGGCGCAGCGGGCGGGATACGTTTACCTCGCCTCCGCGCACGCGGGGAACCTCGCCCTGTTCGCGATGTTCGTGCTGCTCGCCCGCGAGGCGGGCTCCTGGGACTTCGCGAGCATGCACGGCCTCACCGCCGGCGCCGGCGCCGCGACCGCCGTGGTCTCGCTGGCCCTCCTCGGCTTCGGCCTCAAGGCCGGGCTCATGCCGCTCCACTTCTGGCTGCCCGGGGCCCATGCCGCCGCCCCGAGCCACGTGTCGGCGCTCATGTCGGGCGTGCTCCTCAAGACCGGCGTCTACGGCCTGCTCCGCGTCTTCGGCTTCTTCGAGGGGCCGCCGGCGGCCTGGGGCACCCTGGTGCTCGTGGCCGGCGCGGTCTCCGCGGTGCTGGGCGTGGCCTTCGCGCTCGCGCAGCACGACGTGAAGCGGCTCCTCGCCTACCACTCGGTCGAGAACGTCGGGATCATCGCGATGGGGATCGGCCTGGCGCTGCTCGGCCGGGCGCGCGGGGACGGGGCCCTGGTGTTCCTCGGGTTCGCGTCCGCCGTCCTCCACACGGTGAACCACGCCACCTTCAAGTCGCTCCTCTTCCTGGGTGCGGGCGCCGTGGTCCACGCCACCGGCACGCGCGACCTCGACCGGCTCGGCGGCCTGGGGAAGCGGATGCCCTGGACGGCCGCGCTGTTCCTCGTGGGCGCGGCGGCGATCTCCGGGCTGCCGCCGCTCAACGGCTTCGTCTCCGAGTGGCTGCTCTACCTGGCCTCGCTCCGGACGGTGCTGGACGTCGGTCCGGCCGGGCATCCTCACTTCGCCGTGTTCGCCGCCCCGGTGCTGGCCCTGGTGGGCGGCCTCGCCGCCGCGTGCTTCGTGAAGGTCCACGGGACGGTGTTCCTCGGTCACCCGCGTTCTCCCGAGGCCCATGCCCTTCGACAGGCTCAGGGTGAGCGGCCTCACGAACCGCTCGCGATGCGCGCGCCCATGATGGTGCTCGCGGCGGCGTGCGTGCTCGTCGGCCTCTTTCCGGCGGCGCTCCTCCCGGCGCTGGCCCGGGCGGCGGTGCGCTGGTCGGGGCTCGCCCCCGAGGCGCTCGCGGGCTCCGCGATGGAGGCGGGGGGATCGGCGATGAAGGTGAGCCTCGTCGCGGCGGCGCTCCTCGGGGCGACGGCGGTGACGTTGCTCCTGCGGCGCCGGCTCCTGCGCGGACCGCAGCCCGCGGCCGAGACCTGGGGGTGCGGCTACGCCCGCCCCACCGCGCGCATGCAGTACACCGGCTCCTCGCTCGCCGCGGGGCTCGTCGCCGTATTCCGCTGGGCCTTCGTCCCCCGCACCCGGATCCTCCCGCCGCGCGGGATCTTTCCGGGCCGCTCGCTGCACCGCTCCTCGGTGCCGGACACCGTGCTCGAGCGCGCCCTCGCGCCGGCGCTCGCCTGGATCGCGAGCCTCGCCGGCCGCGCCCGGGGGCGGATCCTCGGCGCGGTGCAGTTCCAGGCGTTCCTGCTCGTCTGCGGCCTGCTGGCGCTGCTCGTCTGGCTCGCCGTCGGGGGTGGCTCGTGATCGAGCAGCACGCGGTCCGGATCCTCGCCTTCCTGGCGTTCCTGGCGCTCGGTCCGCTCCTCCTCGGCGTCGTGAACCGGGTGAAGGCGATCTGTGCGGGCCGGACGGGCCCGCCGCTCCTCCAGCCGTACCACGACCTCCGGCGGCTCCTCGGCAAGGAGGCGGTCTTCAGCCGGACGACGACCTGGGTCTTCCGCGCCGGGCCGGCGCTGGGGCTCGCCACCGCCGCGGCCGCCGGGCTCCTCATGTCGTTCGGCGGCGCGCCCGCGCTTCTGCGCTTCCCCGGTGACTTCCTCCTCTTCGTCGCCCTGCTCGCGCTGGGGCGCTTCTTCACCGCGCTCGCGGCGCTCGACACGGGCTCGTCGTTCGAGGGCATGGGCGCCGCCCGCGAGATCACGTTCGCCTCCTTCGCCGAGCCGGCGCTCCTGCTCTGCCTCGTGGTCCTCGTCCGCGCGACGGGCTCGCTCTCGCTCTCCGGCATGCTCGACGCCGAGCTCCCCGAGCTCTGGCACACGCAGGGCCCGGCGCTCCTCCTCGCGGCGGTGGCCCTCCTCGGCGTCGCGCTCGCCGAGAACGCCCGCATCCCGGTGGACGATCCCACGACGCACCTCGAGCTCACGATGGTGCACGAGGCGATGGTGCTCGATCACTCCGGCCCCGACCTGGCGCTCATCGAGTACGGCGCGTCGCTCAAGCTCTTCCTCTTCGGAGCGCTGGTGGTCCGCCTGGCGCTCGGCTTCCCGTTCTCCTCGCCCTGGGCCGCGCTCGGCGTCTTCCTCGGCGGGATGGCAGCGTTCGCGGTGGTCGTCGGGCTCGTCGAGTCCACCATGGCCCGGCTCCGCATGAACCGCGTGCCGCACTTCCTCACCGCGACCGCCATCCTCGGCGTGTTCTCGCTCGTCCTGCTCCTGCGGTGATCCGCCATGTCCTTCTGGACCAGCCTCGTCTTCGTGCTCGTGGTGGTGCTGGACCTCGTGGTTCTCGCCTCGAGCCGTCTCCGGGGCGCGATCCGCTCGGTGGCGATGCAGGGCGCCCTCCTCTCGCTCCTGCCCGTGATCCTGGCCACCGGCGACCACCACACCTTCCACGTGGTGGCGCTGGCGGTGGGCGCGCTGGTGGTGAAGGGGCTCGTCATCCCGGGGGCGATGCTCTGGGCGATGCGCGAGGCGGCCATCCGCCGCGAGGTGGAGCCGATCGTCGGATATCTCCCCTCCATGGTGCTGGGCGCCGTGGGGGTGATGCTCGCCTTCGTCTTCTCGTCCGAGCTTCCCCTCCCCATCGCCGAGCGGCACACGCTGCTCGTGCCGACCGCGCTCGCCACCGTCTGGACCGGGCTCCTCCTGGTCGTGACCCGACGCAAGGCGGTCACCCAGGTGCTCGGGTTCCTGGTGGTGGAGAACGGCGTGTTCGTCTTCGGCGTGCTGCTCTCCGACTTCATGCCGTTCATGGTCGAGGCCGGCGTGCTGCTCGACCTCCTGGCGGCCATCTTCGTCATGGGGATCGTGATGTTCCACATCCAGCGGGAGTTCGCGTCGCTCGACACCGGGCGGCTCACGAACCTGAGGGACTAGAGCGCCGTGATCCCCTCCCTCGTCCTCGTCCCGCTGGCCCTGGCCGCCGTCACGTTCGCGCTCCCCGGCGCGCGCCTGCGCCCCTGGGTGGTGATCGCCGGGGCCGCCCTCCACGGGGCGATGGTCGTCGCGACGTGGATCGTCCGACCCGGTCCGGAGCTCTCCGGCTGGTTCGCGGTGGACGCGGCCGGGCTCCTGGTGCTCACCGTCGTGAGCGCCGTGTTCCTGCCCTGCGCGGTGTACGCGAAGGGGTATCTCGCGACGCACCCGGAGCGCGACAACCGGGTCTTCGCGGGCAGCCTGCTCCTCCTGCTCTCCGCCATGACCGCGGTGGCGCTGGTCCAGCACCTGGGGCTCCTCTGGGTGATCATCGAGGTGACGACCCTCGCCACCGCGCCGCTCCTCTACTTCCGGCGCGACGCGCTCTCGCTCGAGGCGACCTGGAAGTACCTGATGGTCTGCTCGCTCGGGATCGCGCTGGCGCTCCTCGGCACGTTCTTCCTGGCGCTCGCCTCCGCGGCGCCGGGCGGGCCGCGCTCGCTCCACCTGCCCGACCTCGTCGCCGCCGGCGAGCAGCTCTCCCGGCCGTGGGTGCGTGCGGGGTTCGTGTTCCTGCTCGTGGGCTACGGGACGAAGATGGGCCTCGCTCCGTTCCACGCCTGGAAGCCGGACGCCTACGGCGAGGCTCCGGGCGTGCTCGGCGCGCTGCTCTCGGGCGGCGTGACCAACGTCGCCTTCCTCGCGCTGGTGCGCGTGACCGCGGTCTGCCAGGCGGCGGGGGAGGGGACCTTCGCCCGGGGCGCGCTCCTCGGCGTCGGGCTCCTGTCCATCGCGGTGGCCGCGGTGTTCATGGTGGGCCAGCGCGACGTGAAGCGGCTCCTCGCGTACTCGAGCGTGGAGCACATGGGGATCCTCGCGTTCGGGGTGGGGCTCGGCGGGGCCGCCGCCGCGGGCGCGTTCTTCCACATGGTCAACAACGGGCTCACGAAGACCGTCCTCTTCCTCACCGCCGGGAACATCCACCGGGCCTTCGGCTCGAAGCGGGTGGACGAGCTCCGCGGCGCGGCGCGGCGCCTGCCGGTCTCGGGCCCGCTCTTCCTGGCCGCCTTCCTGGCGATCACCGGCTCGCCGCCCTTCTCGCCCTTCTTCAGCGAGCTGGCGATCCTCCGCGGCGCGCTCGCCGGCGATCGGCCGTTCGTCGCCGCCGCGTTCCTCGTCCTGCTCGCGGTCGTCTTCGTCACCATGGGCGCGACCGTGCTCCGCGTCGTCCAGGGCCGGCCACCGACCGAGGCGCTGGACGACGAGCTCCGCGAGTCGCCGCTCACCGCCGGGCCGCCGCTGGCGCTCCTCCTCGCGGTGCTCGCGCTCGGGCTCTTCGTGCCCGGCGCGCTCCTGGACCTCTTCGAGGCCGCGGCCGCGGCGGTGCGGGGATGACCGTGGGCGACCCGATCCTGCGGCTCCGCGCGGGGGAAGCCGTCTGGACGGCGGCCGTTCCCGTCCTCCCGATCGAGGACTTCCAGCGCACCCTCTCCGAGCGGCTCCAGGGCGGCGACCGGGTGACGGCGTACTGGGGAGAGCCGGCGGACGGTGGCGGGGTGCGGATCACGGCGGTGCTGGCGGACGACGTCGCGCGCGGGCTCGTCGCCCTCTCCACGCTGGCGGCCGGCGAGGTGCCGTCGCTGGCGGTGCAGTTCCCCGCCCTCCAGCTCTTCGAGCGCGAGCTGGCCGAGCAGCACGGGGTCGTTCCGCGCGGCCACCCCTGGCTGAAGCCGGTCCGGTTCGAGCGCCCCGCCGGACCGGACCCGTGGGCTCGCGGCGTGCCGCTCGAGACGATCCCCGGGCCCTATCCGTTCTACGCGGTGGAGGGTGAGGAGGTGCACGAGGTGGCGGTGGGGCCGGTGCACGCCGGGATCATCGAGCCCGGACACTTCCGATTCCAGTGCCACGGCGAGGAGGTACTCCACCTCGAGATCGTGCTCGGCTACCAGCATCGCGGGGTCGAGTCGCTCCTCCTGGGCGGCCCGTCGCGGCGGAGCGTCGCGCTGGCGGAGTCGGTGGCCGGGGACACCGCGGTGGGCCATGCCCTGGCCCATGCC
>JAEZXM010000124.1 GCA_023419875.1 Pseudomonadota bacterium
GGGTCCGCTGCCGGCGCGGCCGGCGCAGGACGTGCGACCGGCACGGCGCCTCCGGGCACCGGCCCCGAGCCGAACGGCGAGCTCGGGGCGGCCTGCGCAGCTGCGCCCTCCTCTACCTCGGCGATGACGTCGCCCACGGCGACCGTGTCGCCGGTCGCCCGGAGCACCTTCCTCAGCACTCCGGCCGCGGGAGCGGGGACCGCCACCGTGGCCTTCTCGCTCTCCACCTCCACGAGCGGCTCGTCGACCTGGACCGGGTCGCCCTCCTTCTTGAGCCAGGCGCCGATGGTGGCCTGGGTGATGGATTCGCCGAGCGAAGGGACCTTGAGCTGGACGGGCATGGATGTTGGCTCCTGGACTTCAGCGGTCAATCTTGCTGGTGGGGCCGAGAAGACGGCCCCCCAGGCCCCCCGCTCGCTCCGGGGCAGGCTCATCCGCCTGCCCCTGCGCTCGCCAGCGCTCCTGGACGGCGGTGCGTGGCTCTGCGCGCTGCAGCGGCGGGGCGGGCTCGCCGAGCGCCTGGCGCACGAGCTGCTCCTGCTCGAGCTTGTGACGGTTCGCCGAGCCGACCGCGGGGCTCGCCGAGGCGGGCCGGGCGACGAGCTCGAGCGGGCGCGGCAAGCGCGGAGACAGGTGGCCGGCGACGAAGTCCCAGGCGCCCATGTTCGCCGGCTCCTCCTGCGCCCAGACGAGCTCGGTCCCGGGGCGGTAGCCGGAGATCGCCGCCCGGACCTCGTCCGCGTGGAGCGGGTACAGCTCCTCGACCCGCACGAGCGCCACGTGCTCGGCCCCGGCCGCCTCGCGGGCGGCGGCGAGCTCGTAGTAGAGCTTGCCGGCGCAGAGGACGGCGCGGGTCACCTTCGCCGGATCGGCCTCCGCGTCGGGCAGAACGGGACGGAAGGCCCCCTCGGCGAGGTCGCGCAGCGGCGAGACGGCCGCCGGGTGGCGCAGCAGGCTCTTCGGCGCCATCACCACGAGCGGCTTGCGGAAGCGCGAGATCACCTGCCGGCGCAGCGCGTGGAAGTACTGGGCTGGCGTCGTCAGGTTCACGACCCGCCAGTTGTCGTCCACCGAGAGCTCGAGGAACCGCTCGAGGCGCGCCGAGGAGTGCTCCGGCCCCTGCCCCTCCATGCCGTGCGGGAGCAGCAGCACCAGCCCGGAGAGGCGCCGCCACTTCGCCTCCGCCGAGGAGAGGAACTGGTCGATGAGCACCTGCGCGCCGTTCACGAAGTCGCCGAACTGCGCCTCCCAGATCGTGAGCCCCTCCGGCATGTCGAGGCTGTAGCCGTACTCGAAGGCGAGCGCGGCCGCCTCGGAGAGCAGGCTGTCGCGGATCTCGACCGGCGCCTGGCCCTCGCGCAGGTGGGCGAGCGGCGTGTACGGCACGCCGGTCCCGTGATCGTGGAGGACCGCGTGGCGGTGGCTGAAGGTGCCGCGCCGCGTGTCCTGGCCGACGAGCCGGACCCGCGACCCCTCGAGCGCGAGCGTCGCGAACGCGAGCGCCTCGGCCATGCCCCAGTCGAGCGGCCGCTTCCCGCGGCCCATCTCCGCCCGCCCCTCGAGCAGCTTCGCGAGCTTCGCGTGGAGGTGGAAGCCCTGCGGGACCTGCGAGAGGGCGAGGGCCGCGCTCCGGAGCTGGGCCTCGGCGACGCCCGTGGGTGGTTCACCGTCGGTGATCGGACCGCCCAGGTAGCCCTTCCACACGCCCTCGAGGCTCGAGGGCTGGGGCCGGGCGGCGATCCGCGCCGAGGTCTGGTACGCCTCCTCGAGACGGGCCCGGTACGCGGCCGCCATGGCCTCGACCTCGGCGGGCGTGACCACGCCCTCGCCGACGAGCGCGTCCGCCCAGACCTGGCGGAGCGTGGGCTTCCGCTGGATGGTCCGGTACATCACCGGCTGCGTGAAGGACGGCTCGTCGCCCTCGTTGTGCCCGTGCCGGCGGTAGACGAAGAGGTCGATGACCACGTCGCGGTGGTACCGCTGGCGGAAGTCGGTGGCGAGCAGGACCGCCTGCGCCACCGCCTCCATGTCCTCGCCGTTCACGTGGAAGATGGGGACCTGGAGCATCCGGGCCGGGCCGGTGCAGTAGGTCGTCGAGCGCGCGTCGCGCGGCGAGGTGGTGAAGCCCACCTGGTTGTTGACGATGACGTGGATCGTGCCGCCCACGTGGTAGGCCTCGAGCTGCGACATGTTGAGGGCCTCGGCCACGAGGCCCTGGCCGGCGAAGGCGGCGTCGCCGTGGACCAGCACCGGCATGGAGCGCAGGCGGTCGAAGTCGCGGTAGCGGTCCTGGGTGGCGCGGATGCGCCCCTGGACGACGGTGTCGATCCACTCGAGGTGGCTCGGGTTGAACGAGAGCGAGACGTGGAACTTCACGCCGTCCGGGGTGAGCCGGTCCGTCGAGTGGCCGAGGTGGTACTTCACGTCGCCGCCGCCCGCGCCGCCGATGCCGGTGTCGCGGAACTCGGCGAAGATGTCGGCGAGCGGCTTTCCGGCGATGTTGGCGAGCACGTTGAGCCGGCCGCGGTGGGCCATGCCGATGACCACGTTCCGCACGCCGTAGCCCATCGCCAGGTCGAGCAGGAACTCGAGCGCCGCCAGGAAGCCCTCGGCGCCCTCGGCGCTGAACCGCTTCGCCCCCAGGAAGCGCGTGGCGAGGAACTGCTCGAGCAGCTCCGCCTCGACGATCCGGGCGAGGAGCCGCTTCTTCACCTCCGGCGCCAGGGCGAGGCGGTTCCGCGTCCGCTCCATGCGGTGCTGGAGCCAGGTCCGCAGGTCGCGGTCGTTGATGTGCTGGAGCTCGACGCCGAGCGTCCGGCAGTACGTCTCCTCGAGCCGCGCCACGAGCTCCCGCAACGTCCGGTCGCCGCGGCCCTCGGCATCGGCGGTGGGCCGGTCGAGGTCCGCCTCCGAGAGGCCGAAGGCGCCGAGCGAGAAGGGCTCCGCGGGTCGGAGGAGCTCCAGGGGGTCGAGCTTCGCGCGGAGGTGGCCGAACTCACGGTAGGCCTGTACGAGCGCGTCGACCTTGGACTGGAAGGCGGCGTCGGCGGTCGGCCGAAGAGAAACGGCGTGCACGCCGTTGGGCCGGCGGGGGGCGAACCTGGACGGGGGTGGCGCCGCGCCGGGGGTGCCGGGGAGACTCTGGAAGTATCGCGCCCAGGCCTCGCCGACGGAGGAGGGATCTTCCAGCCAGGCGTAGTAGAGGTTCTCGACGAAGCTGAGGTTTCCGACGCTGGGGAGCGCGGGGAGATCCGTCCTCGATGCCATGCGGAAAGAAGTTTAACGGGCCAGCCGGCCAGGTCAGGGATTCCGCGCCAGGCCCGCCCTGGCTGGCCCCCGACAGACTCGCGCCCGCGTGCTGGCATGAGGCCGGCGACCAGACGAAGGCGGATGCCGCCCTGGCCCTCGCTCGCCAGGGGCACGGGCTCCTGTATCGCGGGGGGTACAACGGGGCGCGGCAGCTCTTGGCGGCCATGGGGAGGAGACTGCGTCTACACCCTCTGGGGTCTCGCCACGATCAATTCACGAAACGTGAAAATGACTCTGGGTCCGGAGAAAAGGCAGTGCTTGCCAGGGCTTTCGCCGCAACCCGCGCCCTCGCCCGCCTCGAGCACGACGTCCTCTCCAAGCTCTGCGTCCCGTTCGGGACCGAGTACCGGCTCGAGCTCGCCCGCGCGCCCGACGTGCGCGCCGCCTGCGAGGAGGCGCTTGGGCCCTCGCAGGGCCCCGGTGCCCTTCCGCTCCGCGATCTGCTCGGCCTCATCGGCTCCCACGAGTGGCGGCGGAAGGGCGTCCACGTGCCCGCGCTCGGCGCCCGCGTACACCCGCATCACGGCGTCTACGCGCCGGTCCGCGGCGAGTACGTCGACCTCGTCGCGCGCGCGGCCGAGACCTGGCCCGTCGCCGGCAAGCGCGCCCTCGACCTCGGCACGGGCACGGGCGTCCTCGCCTTCGTCCTTGCACGGCGCGGCGCGCGCGTCGTCGCCACCGACCTCGAGCCCCGCGCGATCGCCTGCGCCCGTGAGAACGCCGCCCGCCTCGGCCTCGCCGACGCGGTCGAGGTCCGCGAGGCCGACCTCTACCCGGGTGGCACGGCCGAGCTCGTCGTCTCGAACCCGCCCTGGCTCCCGGCCGACGCGCACTCGCCGCTCGACCGCGCCGTGTACGACCCGGGCGGCGTCTTCCTCGCGCGGCTCGTCGCCGGGATCCCCGCGGCGCTGGTCGCCGGCGGGGAGGCGTGGATCGTCATCTCCGATCTCGCGGAGCGGCTCGGGCTCCGTCCGGAGGGGCACCTCGAACGGCTCGCGGCGGAGGCGGGCCTCCGCGTCGCGGCGACGCTCGAGGCGCGCCCGGCGCACCCTCGTGCGCGCGACCGCGAGGACCCGCTCCACGCGGCGCGCGCAGCGGAGGTCGTGCGGCTCGTCCGGCTCGTCCGGGATTGAGCGCGGCGACCGATGCGCGCCCTACTGCTTCACCTCGCCCTGGTCCCCCCGCTCCCTCTCCGCCACCAGCTCGCCGATCTCGCGGAGCACCAGGGCCTCGTCGCCGATGTTGAACTCGAGGATCCGACGGATGTGCTGCACCGATTCGAGGTCGAGCTCGCCGCAGCGGACGCCGACCTGGTTGCCGCTCTGGTGCGCCACCTCGCCGCCCATCCGGATCCGGGCTTCGCCCGAGGGATCGAGATCGATCGTCACCGCGCAGGCGCTGCCGGCGAGCGGTGGGGCGCCCGACGCGAGCTCCACGAGCGCGCCCCTCAGCGAGACGTTCACGAGCGAGCAGGGCAGCTTCTCGCCCCGGACCTCGAGGAGCGCCGGGACGTTGAAGGGGATCCGGGTGAACCGGCGATGCTTCGGCTCCTCCGCCATGGCGTCCTCCCGGCTGCGCTCCCCGCGGATCGGGAAAGGCCGCTCCTCGACCGCGGCAAGGCATCCTACCGTGCGCGAAACGCGCGGCGATAGGCCGGTCGCCCGGAATCAGCCGGGACCAGGGGCTTCGGGCTGGGTACCGGGGCGGAACGCGTGAACGTCCGGGCGCCCCCGCAAGACCAGGGACCGCGCGGGGCGTGCGCGCGCCTGGAAGCGCCGGAGGACGTCCTCCACAGGACGGCGCGGCGTGGGCGGCGTCTCCAGCCCGTACCCGAGCCGGATCATGATCTGGGGCAGGCCCGCCTCGCCGATCGCGTCGCGAAGCCGGGGCCGCAGCTCCGGCACCTCGATCGCCTGGTTCAGGTACGAGGCGGTGAGGCCGGCGGCGGTCGCGCGGAGCAGCACGCGCTCGAGCGCCTCGCCCGCGGCGACCCAGTCCTCCTTGCCGTCACGGGGCGTCGAGAGGACGAGGAGCGCGCGCGACGCCCGGGCACGGCGGCGATCGCGCTCGGCCTCGATCCGGGCCGGGTTGCGGAAGCGGAAGACGAGCGGCTGGAGGAAGGCGGCGAGATCGGAGAGCCCTTGCGCGGCGGCCGGCATGCCGTCGCGGCGGTTGCTGCCGTTGCCGTGCGTCCAGGCCGAGAACTCCGCCCGCCAGCGCGGGTTGGACCACTGGATCCGGTCGCCCTCGCCCACGAGCTCCGCCACGAGCGGGCGCTGGTGCTCCTCCACCGGACGGAGTGAGACCCCCTCGCGCCGCGCGTCGCGCACGAGCTGCGCGACGAGCCCCTCCGGCGGCTCCCGGCCGTCGAGCGGGAGCCGGTTGGTCCGCCGGCGGGGGATGGCCTGGAACAGCTCCTCCACCTCCGGCTGGATCGGCTGGCGCTCCTCGAGCCGGACGCGCGCGACGAGGCCGTCGCGGCGGTGTCCGGGCGGGATCTCGACGGTGGTGGCCCAGCCGAAGTGCCCCGAGGCGACGACGAGGTTCGCGAGCGCCCCACCGCACGAGATGATCAGCTCGCGACCGTCCGGGTCCGTCACCGGCAGTGCGCGGGTCCGATCGGCGTACACCACGGCCTCGTCGCCCTCGATCTCGAAGAGCCAGGGCTGCGTGTTGTGCCTCGACGGCGCGAGCAGCGCCCAGCGGAGCAGCTCGCGCAGGCGGCTGGCCGGGTCCCGCGGGGGTTCCGCAAGAGCCAGCTCCGCCGGCCCAACGGTCGGCTCGTACGTCATGATCTATCCCCGGGCAGGGCGTGCACCTTCCACGCCGCGTGTGAGGTAGATCTCGGGGCGCTTCCACGGGAGTCTCCCCTCGGGGATCCCCGAGCCCGGGCCCCGCGCCCGAGCCGGAGGGAAGACCGCCCGCCTCGCCTCGAGGACCGCATGCCCGACCTCCTGCTCCAGTTCGCCGTCGTCCTCGCCCTGGTCCTCGCGAACGGGGTGTTCGCCGGCTCGGAGATCGCCGTCATCTCGCTCCGGCGGAGCCGGATCGCCCAGCTCGTGGACGAGCGGCGGGCGGGCGCTCGCGCGCTCCAGCACCTCCGGGACGCGCCGGAGCCGTTCATCGCCACCGTGCAGACCGGCATCACGGTCGTCGGCGCCACCGCCGGCGCGTTCGGCGGCGCCGAGCTCGCCGGCCGCCTCACGCCCGTGGTGGCGGCGATCCCGGTTCTCGCCCCCTGGGCGGAGAGCATCGCCTTCACCCTCGTCGTCGCCATCGTCGCGTACCTGTCGCTCGTCCTCGGCGAGCTCGTGCCCAAGTCGCTCGCGCTGCGCGGGGCGGAGCGGTACGCGCTCCTCGTGAGCGGACCGCTCCTCCTGCTCTCGCAGATCGCCCGCCCGCTCATCTGGCTCCTCACCCGCAGCTCCAACCTCGTCCTCCGGCCGTTCGGCGACCGGACCACGTTCACCGAGACGCGGCTCTCGGCGGAGGAGCTCGAGCAGCTCGTCGAGGAGGCCGGGAAGAGCGGGTCGATCGACCCGCCCACCGCCGAGATCGCCTCACGCGCGCTCGCCTTCCGCGAGCTCACCGCGGCCGACGTGATGGTGCCCCGGAACCGGATCGTCGCCCTGCCGCTCGACGCCCCCCAGGAAGATCTGAAGCGCCTCCTCCTCGAGGAGGGCCGCTCCCGCATGCCCGTGTACTCGGGCTCGCTCGACGAGATCGTCGGCTACGCGATGGCCAAGGACCTCGCCGCCATGGCCTGGGACCGCCACCTCATCGTCCTCGCCGACCTGCTCCGGCCCGTCCGCTTCGTGCCCGAGACCGCCCGGGCGGTGCAGGTGCTGCGGGACATGCAGCGTGACCGGCAGCAGCTCGCGGTGGTGGTGGACGAGCACGGCGGCGTGTCGGGCCTCGTCACGCTCGAGGACCTGGTGGAGGAGCTCGTCGGGGACATCCTGGGCGAGGCCGAGGAGCCCCAGGATGCGATCCGCAAGGAGCCTTCCGGCGCGGCCGTCGTCCGCGGCGACGTCCCGGTGCGCGACGCCAACCGCGCGCTGGAGATCTACCTGCCCGAGGGCGAGGACTACACGACGGTGGCCGGCCTGTGCGTGAGCCTCGCCGGCGCCGTGCCGGAGCGCGGGACCCGGCTCCGCCTCACCGACGGGACGCTGCTCGAGGTGCTGGAGGCGTCGCCGCGCGTCGTGAGGCGGGTGCGGATCACGCCGCCCCAACCGCCATCGTCGCAGCCTTGATCCGCCGGGGTGGGGGCCCCGCACGGCTCAGGGCCCCGCGCAGCAGGGGTGGGGACCCCGACGGCTCTGCCGGCGGGGCGGGGGCGCAGCCCCCGTTCGACAACTCACGCGGCCGGCGCAGGGTCAGCCGCCAGCGCCCTGAGCGCGTCGGTGTCGGCGGGGAGCTTCCCCGCGGCGATCGCCCAGCGCAGCGTGTCCTTCACCATCTCGTCGAAGGGCCGGATGGAGTAGGCCAGCTCGGCGCGTGCCTTGTCGGAGGAAGCGAACGTGTAGAGCGCGGCCGCCCGGACGAGGTCCCGGGTGAGCGAGGGGCGGCGCTTCTGCAGGCCGGCGGTGATCTCCTCGGCCGCCGAGATCGCCATCGCCGCGGAGAAGGGCATCTTGCGAGGCACCGGTACCCCGGAGAGCTCGCACACCCGCGTCACCATCTCGGTGGTGGTGAGGTTGTGGCTGCCGAGCATGTAGATCTCGCCGGGCCGGCCGCGCTCCAGCGCATCGGCGTGCGCGCGGGCGACGTCGCGCACGTCGCAGAACGAGGCGCCGCCCTCGACGTACCCGGGGAGCCGGCGGCGTGCGAGGGTGATCACGGTGCCGGCGGAGGAGCCGCGAATGTCCCCGGGACCCAGCACGACCGAGGGGCGAAGGACCACGAGCGGCAGCCCGCGGGCCGAGAGCGCGAGCGCGCGCCGCTCGCCCTCCAGCTTGGAGGTGAAGTAGGGGATGCCCAGCGACTCGGCGTTGCCCGCGGTGCGCTCGTCCAGCACCGCCGGGGTGCGGGCGCCGCCCAGCACCGCGGTGGAGGACGTGAACACCGCCCGGGCCACGCCGGCCGCGAGCGCCTCGCCGAGCACCACCTCGACCGTATCGACGTTCGAGACCCGGAGCTCACCTTCGATCC
>JAEZXM010000165.1 GCA_023419875.1 Pseudomonadota bacterium
TCGCCCGGCGGCGGGGCGGGCTCGTCTTCCTCCAGCTCGCCGAGGTCTGGGCCTTCGAGTCGGCCGAGCGGCTGACCTTCGTCCACACGCGCCACGGGCGGTTCGACGTGGATCTCTCGCTCTCCGCCATCGCCGCGTCCTTCGGGCGCACGCTCCTGCGGGTCCACCGCAGCTGGCTCGTCAACGCAGCGCACGTGCGGCTCCTCGACCGTGACACCGGCGAGGTCGAGTTGCTCGTTGGCGGCGGGCTCCCGGGGGAGCTGCAGGGCGTGCGCGTCCCGGTGGCGCGGGAGCGGGCGGCGGAGGTCCGCGACGCCCTCCTCGCCGGGACCACCGGCCTGCGGCGGCCCTGACCGACCCCGCGGCTCGTGCCCTCCGCGCCCCCGGTCGTCGGCGGGGAGGCCCGGCTCGTCGGCCTCGGCGGCGCCGGGCGCCCTCCCCGCGCGAAGCTGCGGGCATGTCCCGCACCGACCTCAAGCGCCGCCTCGACCTCGTCCTGCTCGCCGCGGCCACGTTGACCTTCTCGTCCGGACTCACGCTGATCTTCGCCTTCGAAATGGGGCCCGACGCCTACGCGTTGTCCGCGATGGGGGTGCCGTGCCGCGTGTGGCTCAACCTGCACCGGATCTCGGGCGCCGTGCTCGCCGCCGGCGTCGCCCTCCACCTGGCGCTCGACGGGCGCGCCTTCGTCGGGCAGCTCCGCCGCGCCTTTCGCCGCGGCGGCGCCGGCGGCCGGCTCGAGGTCGCCACGTACCTCGCCTTCTCGGTCGTGGCCCTCACCGGGCTCGTGGCCTGGCTGCTCGTCGACGGCTCCGCGCCGCTCACCGGCCCCATCGTGCTCGCGCACCTCCCGCACGGCCGCGACGAGCTGCTCGAGGTGCACGACACGGTGGGCCTCGTGGCGCTGGCGCTCACGGCCAACCACGTGGCCCACCGGTGGAGGTTCCTCTGGCGCGCTGCCGGGGGGCGTCCGCCGCGCGCCGTGATCGGAAGCACCAGGGGTCCCAACCGGACATCTCTACTTGGCAGAGGGCAGGACAGTTCTACTTGGCGTTGACACGACTCGGAACGCTCACTCCTGCAAGCAGAACACCGGATGCGCCTGATCGCACGGCAGGCTGGTCGGCCCCCAGTTCAGCCACTGCGACGCCGACCCGATCGCCCCTGGCCAGCCGCCCGCGGCCGCCGACGCCGTGCTCCAGTCGAGACAGGTGCGATCGGCGGTGCCCACCACCTGCGGCGCGAACTGGCCAACCCAGGCGATGGGCTCTGCCGAGGGCGTACCGTCCGCGTGCAGGTCGATGGGTGCGAGAGGTCCGAGGGACAGGTCGCCGCTCGCGGTGACCGCCACACCGTCATGCCGGACCCAGGGCCCGCCGGCCGCGTCGAAGCGGGCCGCCATGGAATGCGTACTGGTCGCCACGGCGGCAAGGTAGGAGCCGGGGAGCCCGGCCGCGGTCGCCTCCGAGGCGCAGAGGGCATCGAGCCCGGCCAGGCCCGCATCTCCGGTCCGCATCCCCACAGTGACGAAGGCCATGCGGCCGGCAACCGGTGTCGGCGCGACGGGCGCCACGGCATCGGTGCCCAGGCAGAGAAGGCGGGCCTCGTTGTCGCAGGTCGTGCCGCCCGACGCCGTCCAGGTCCTCGCCCCTCCGCTCGGATCGCCAAGGATCACGCTCTCGCTCGCGGATGTGGAGGTCCAGCCTGCGCAGTCGAGACCGTTCGACCGACCTTCCGCGTCCGTGCCCGTGAACGCCATGCCGAACGCCATCGCGCCTCTCTCGTCGAGCCACGGCGGGTAGAACACCTGCCCGTCGAGGAGGGTCTGCACGGAGTCGCCGAACGGGTTGCCGTCCGTCCGTACCCACCCTCTCGCCGATCCGAGCCGGTCGCGCGCGTGGACGGCCGACGTGGAGAGCCACGCCTTGTACGTCCCCGGCAGCGCGGCCGCGTCCGCGCGCGCCTGGCAGAGCGCGTCCGCCTGCGCGAGGCCGCCGAGGTCGGGCGCATGCAGGGTCGAGGTCACGAAGACGTAGTTCGCCGTGAGGAACACCGCCTCGACCTGCTGGTCGACCGCGATGTTCACGGTGCACGTGAGGGCCGTCCCCGTGCATGCTCCTCCCCACCGGATGAATCGGCCTCCCTCCGGGTCCGCAGTGAGGGTGACCGTCGTGCCCGGCTCAAAGCTCACGCTGCAGAGCGGTTCAAGGCAGTCCACGCCGGGCGGGTCGATCGAGACCATGCCCTCGAGCCCGCCGTCGAGGCGCATCGCGAGCGTGAGCGTGTTGCGTGGACGTGGGTCGCTGCCGGAGTCGCAGGCGAGGAGGAAGGTGCTCGCGATCACGGTGAAGGTTCGGGACATGGACGCGCACCTTTCGTGGAGGTGCCCGGGAGAGCCGAACGCGTCCACCCGGCACCGGCAGCAGTGAAGAGCTCAGTCTACCGAGCTTCGTGACCGTCGGGCTGCGAGGAGTCCCCCGGGTAGCGGCCCTCTCCGCCGCAGGCTTGTCGCCGTCGACGCGGACCCCGGTGCACGTTGCTCGTCACTTCCGTACGGCGGTCAGCGGCGGCGTCTTCGGCCACCCGGCTGCGGGACCGCGGCGAAGTCACATTCTCGGGGGTGGCATACTCAACACCCTGCCGCACGTGCCGCATGAAGCGGATCGTGCCCTCTCTGAAGGGGAACCCCATGGCTACGTCGAGAGGGGCGCATTGGCGCTCCCTGGGCTTGTGTGCGTCGCTGCTCCTGCTCGTCGGCTGTGGTGGGGACGCCGCTGACTCCGCCGGGCCTACCTCGGCCCGCGGCAACGTCTTCCTGCATGGAGTCGAGCTGGTCCAGAACGGCAGCTTCACCGGTGGTCTCGAGGGCTGGGACACGTGGCTCCAGGACGGCGGGGACGCGGTCTTCGCGGCGAGGGAGGGCCGCGCGGTCGTCCGCGTGAAGACCGTCCCCACGACGCCTTGGGGCATCCAGCTCCTCACCCGCCGCCTGCCCCTCCGCGCCGGAACCACCTACCGCTTCACGTTCCGCGCCAGGGCCGACGTCCCGGCCACGGTCGACGCGCTGGTCCGTGAGCACGACGCCGACGTGAACGGCGACGGGTTCCCCTGGTCGCCGTACACGTACGGGAGCTACTCGGTCGGCACCGAGTGGTCCCGGTACACCGCGGACTTCACCATGTCGCTCGACGACGGGGACGCCGGGATCTGCTTCTTCGTCGGCCAGGCGACGAGCAAGGTGCTCCTCGACGACGTCTCGCTCGTGGAGGTCATCCCGCCGCCGCCGGGGACCGAGCTCGTCGACAACGGCGACTTCGCCGAGCGGCTTCGCGGCTGGCAGACCTGGCTCCAGGACGGCGGGGGGGCGACGTTCGGCGTGACCAAGGGCGCCGCGAACGTGACCGTGACGACGGCCGCCACCACGCCCTACGGGATCCAGCTCCACCGCGGCGAGCTCCCGCTCTTCGCGGGCCGACGGTACCGGTTCAGCTTCACGGCGTGGGCGGACGCGCCGGGGACCATCGACGCGCTCGTGGAGGAGAACGGGCACGACGTCGACGGCGACGGCTTCCCCTGGACGTCCTACACGTACGGCAGCTACACGCTGGAGACGGCGCCGCAGCGCTACTCCACGGAGTTCACGGTGCCGCTCACCAACGTCGACGCCGGGGTCTACTTCTTCCTCGGCCAGGCCTCGGGGAAGGTCCGTGTCGACGACGTCTCCGTGGTGGAGCTCCTGCCGCCCGGCGGCTGGGTGCGGCCGCCGCAGCCGGCGGCGCCGTCGACCGAGGGGCTCTCCCACGTCGAGGATCCCGAGCACCATGCGACCTGGTTCTTCGCGGACGGTGTGCTGCTCGCGCTCTACAACAACCTGGGCAACACCTTCCCCGAGTTCTGGGTCGACGGCGTGAACATCATCGGTGGGTACGACCCGGTGGGCAGCGCGACCAACTGGGGACCGCCGGTGAAGGGGCACAGGGCCGGCTACCCCTACGGTCAGTTCGACGCGGTCGGCTTCGCATACGGTGAATGGCAGGGCTTCTGGTCGGGGTACAACTACATCGATCAGCGGTGGAATACCTGGGCCGGCGTGAACGGCAACCCCGGGGCAGCGCGCTCGTTCACCGTCCAGCCCACCGCCGATGGACGGCTCGACGTCCACGTGGTCACCGAGGTGGCCGGTCCCGACGGGCAGCCGCTCTACGGCTGCGACGTGCACTACTACGTCTCGAGATCCGGGATCGGTGTCCGGAACGACGTGACCGTGCTGTCGGACCTCGAGCCCTGGGGATATGGAGACTCGGGCGCTCAGTTCATGATGACGCAGGCGGACTCCGACATCGACCCGGACCTGCCGCTCGACCGCGAGCAGCCGGACCAGTACTTCCAGCTCGCCCTCGACGGCTTCGTGCAGGACCTCGACCCCTACCCGCCCTACGGCCAGTACACGCCCTCCGTCGAGTACGCCGACCTGGAGTGGATCTCCCCGCCGTACTTCCAGATGCACGAGCTCCCCGGCGGCGCCCTGGTGCCGGCGGACGCGCCGAAGAGCTATCTCTCGGTGATGGGGCGCAAGAGCCGTGCGATCAACGTGGCGATGCGGGTGGACCAGGCGCGCTCGACGCTGCCGCAGCTCGAGTACTACTGCGAGATCAACGGATTCCGCGACTACCTCAACTTCGTCTACAGCGCGGCGCTCGGGTGGAATGGTCCCGCCGTCGTGCCGACGGGCACCCAGTGGCGCCTCTACGGCGATCTCCTGCCGTGGACCGGCACGGATCCGGAGGCGTTGCGTTCGATCCCGATGCTCTCGGACGGCATCCCCTGACGAGAAATCCGCCCGGTCGCGGCAGGCTGCCGGTAGAAAGTGCCTCCCATGACCCTGCGCGAGGCATGGAACGCCCAGGCCGCGGCCTGGGTCGCCTGGGCGAGGCACGAGAGTGACTCGTACTGGCGATTCCACCGCGATGCCTTCCTCGAGCTGCTCCCCTCCCCGTGCACCACGCTCGACGTCGGTTGCGGCGAGGGGCGCTTCCCGCGCGAGCTGAGGTCGCGCGGCCACGCGGTGATCGGGGTCGACGCCTCCGAAGCCCTGATCGCCCACGCACGCGCCGCCGATCCCGGCGGCGACTACCGCGTCGCGGACACGTCGGCGCTGCCGCTCGCGGACGCGTCGTTCGAGCTGGTCACGGCGTTCATGGTCCTCCAGGACGTGGACGACATGCCCGTGGCAGTCCGGGAGGCGTCGCGCGTGCTGAAGCCCGGCGGCTTCCTGTGCCTGGCGATCGTCCATCCTCTGGCGTCCGCCGGCCGGTTCGAGGATCGCGCTTCCGACGCGCCGTTCCTGATCCGAAGCTCGTACTTCGAGCCTCGCCGGTGCGCCGACACGATGGAGCGCGACGGGAGGCGCGTGACGTTCCACAGCGAGCACAGGCCGATCGCCGCCTACGTGGACGCGATCTCCGGAGCCGGCCTCCTCGTCGATCGGCTCCGGGAGATCCCGGATCGGAGCGACCCTCCGGGGAGCCGCTGGCAGCGGGTGCCGCTCTTCCTGCATCTTCGGGCGGTGAAGCCACTCGGGCTCGTGTCGATCCGGACCTAGGAGACGGTCCCGGAGCCCTCGGCAACGTTCCCGGGTGGCGTCGTGCTGCTCAGGTACGAGCGGGGGTAGCTCTCAGGGCATCGCCGCCGTGGCCATGAGATCCACCACGCGCTCGCCCAGCCCCGCGAGCTCGTCCTTCCCGAGCAGGAGCGGATCGTTCTGCGTCACGATCCGCGCGCCGAGATCCTCGATCTGACCGAGCGCGAGCTCGTAGCTCCCGTCCCCGTGCGTGAGCGGGATGAGGACGCTCGGCCGGAGCTGACGCGCGAGGTTGAAGGAGCGGACGTTCCGGCGGCCGTCGCGGTCGTCCTCCGCGTTGAAGATGGCCACGTCCACCCGTCCCAGGGCGGCGCGCTGCTCGGGGGTGAAGGTCTCCTGCACGATGCACGGGAAGTAGGCGATCCGCAGCCCGTCCGCCTCCAGCAGCCAGATCACGTAGTCGGGCGGCGAGGTGATCTCCTTCCCGTAGTGGCTCGCGGCGATGCCGGTCAACACCACGTCCTTCACCGCGGTCCGGCCCGGGCGCACGAGGACGCCCGGCTCGTCGCCGCGCAGCGTCCGGTAGTACTTCCAGCGGGGCTCGCCCGTGACGTGCTCCTCGACCTGGTGATCGTGGGTCAGCGCGGTCACGTCCGCGGGCACGGCGCCCGAGCGCGGGTCGAACGCCACCGAGGTGCCAGCCCGCGAGATCACGACGACCGAGACGTCGTTGGCGCGCTCCAGCTTGCGGAGCGCGGTCTTCCCCGTGGTGTTGACGAAGCGTTGGGGCGGCGCGGGAGCGGGCTCCGCGGCCAGGGTGACGGCGATGGCGAGGGCGATCGCGAGCACACGAGCTCCTTTCCCGAGGCACGCACCGCTCTGGCGGCGTGCCGCAGGTTTCAGGTGTTGTTTATCGATAAACTAGAACCCTCGGCCGCCGCGGTCAACGGCTTTCTCCTCGCGCGAGCAGGGCGTCGGCGGTACAAGCATCTGCGTGACCCGACGGCTGATGACACGCGCCACGGCCAAGGACGTCGCCCGGGCGGTGGGCGTCTCCGTCACCACCGTCTCCAACGCGTACTGGCACCCGGGGCGCCTCGGGGCCGCGTTGCGCACGCGGATCCTGGGCGTCGCCGAACGCCTCGGCTACACCGCGGATCCCACCGCGCGCGGGTTGCGCCTGCGCACGACCGGCGCGGTCGGCGTGCTCTACAGCGACGCCCTCCCGTTCGCGTTCAGCGATCGGGCGTTCTCGGAGTTCCTTCGCGGCGTGACCGAGACGCTCGAGGCCGAAGGTCGGACGCTCACCCTCCTCTCCGGCGGCGCGCCGCAGGCGGCCGGCGGCGACGCCCTCCGGAGCGCGGCGGTGGACGGGGTCATCTGGTACGGCCCGGCTCGCGGTGATCCGCGGCTCCGGGAACTTCCCGCCCGCGCCCTGCCGCTCGTCGTCGTCGACGGCGATGCACCGGCCGGCGTCCCCGCGGTGGCGCTGGACGACGAGGCCGGCGCCGCGGCGGCGGCCGACCATCTCCTGGGCCTCGGCCACCGGCGCCTGGCCGTGCTCGCCATCGGGGACGGCGCCCTCACGCCCGCGCGTGTCGAGCCGGAGTCGCTGTGCCGCTCACCGTTCCGGGTCATCCGCGCCCGCGCGCTCGGCTACGCCGCCGCTGCTCGCCGGCACGGGGTGACGTTCTCGCGCCTCCCCGCCTGGCTCGTCCCGAGCCGGTTCGAGCTGGCCCGGATGGTCGGGCGGGAGCTCCTGCGCGATTCCACGCGCCCTACGGCGGCCCTGTGCATGAGCGACGAGCTCGCGCTGGGCGTGCTGGCCGCCGCGCGCGACGTCGGCGTGGAGGTCCCCGAGGCGCTCTCGGTGGTCGGGTTCGACGACGTGGCGGAGAGCGGCCGGAGCGTGCCCCCTCTCTCCACGGTCGCGCAGGATCACGCGCGGAAGGGCCGCACGGCGGCCCAGGCGCTGCTGGAGGTCCTTTCCGGCGGCGCGGTCCCCCGGGCATCGCGCCTGACCGCCTCGCTGGTGATCCGCGGCTCGACGGCGCCGCCACGTCGTGCGAGGCCCACGCAGCGGACCTGAGCTCAGGTACCCGCGAGCTTCGTGTTCGGGAGCTTCGGCGACTCCGGCACGACCATCACCCCACGAGCCCCTCCGCCCGGAGCAGCGGGTCCAGGCCTTCGGCCAGGGCACGGGCCGCTGTCCCCGCGTCCGCGACGCCCCGGCCCGACGCCTCGACGAGCCGGGTCACGTCAGCCTCGAGGCTCGTCGGACGCACCGGGCAGCGGCGAGCGACGTAATCCAGGAGCCGCTTCTCTCCAGGGTGCGTCGCCCGGTTCAAGGCGAAGAGGACGTCGAAGTACGACGCGAGGAAGGCCGCCGCGCGGTGATTCGCCGAGACGCGGTCCCCCCGCGCGACCGCCTTCTCGAGCTGCTCCGCGAACGACGAGAGGTTCGTGTCGAGGAGCGGCCGGTTTTTCGCGACCACGGCCGCGCGAAGCGCCTCCGGATACGGAACGTCCGCGCGCGCGCGCAGGACCGCGTACCAGCCTCGGCGGTCGAACACCGGTTGCGCAGCGCGAACATTGTCCCAGAAGCAGGTCGAGTAGCCGACGCCGGCCTCGCAGCGGACGAGCACGCGATCGAGCTCCTCCTGGATCCACCCCGGCGTCCGGTACATGACGTCGACGTGCAGGCCGCTCGACGGATCGATCCACTCGTCGCCCGGCTCGAAGAATCGGTTGTCGATTTCGAGGTGAGGGCTTCCGGCGGCGAGAGCGCGGCGGCGCTCCAGCGAGGGCGGCGCGGCGCCGTAGACGTAGAGGTCGACGTCCGACCCCTCGTCTCCGGCTCCGGCGGCGTGCGAGCCTCCCAGCGCGACCGCGTCGACCTCGGGCCAGGCCGCCATGGCGTCCACCACACGCCGACCCACCTCCTGCCACGCGGACATCGGGTCCTCCTCACCTCGCGCTTGATCTCGCGCGACCGTCCACGCACGTTATTGGGGCGCGCACCGCGGAACGCAAGGAGCGGATCCTCGAGCGCCCAACACGGTCCCGCCACGCATGACGACTCCCATCCATCGCGATCCCGCCCAGACCCCCGAGCGCCGCGCCGACGCTCTCCTCGGGCGGATGACCCTCGCCGAGAAGATCGGCCAGATGATGCTGCTCAACGGCCAGCTCGGCGGCCCGCGCCTCGTCCAGCGGTACCAGCCCGGCTCGATCCTCCACATCCTGAACGACGCGCTCGCGGAGACGATGGACGCGGCGGCGGAGACGCGGCTCGGGATCCCGCTGCTCGTGGGCGAGGACTGCATCCACGGCCACTCCTTCCACCCCGGCGCGACCATCTTCCCCTCCCCGCTCGCCCTCTCCTCCTCCTGGGACGCCGCCCTGGTGCGTGACGTGGCGCGCGTCACCGCCCGCGAGGCCGCGCCCACCGGCGTGCACTGGACGTTCTCGCCCGTGCTGTGCGTCACGCGCGACCTACGCTGGGGCCGGGTGGGCGAGACGTTCGGCGAGGACCTCCACGTGATCGGCACGCTGGGCGCCGCGATGATCGAGGGCTACCAGGGGACGGGGCTCGACGATCCCGAGGGCGTGCTCGCCTGCGCCAAGCACTACGCCGGCTACTCCGAGACGCAGGGCGGCCGCGACTCGTCCGAGGCCGACCTCTCTCGCCGAAAGCTGCGCGCGTTCTTCTTCCCTCCGTTCCGCCGCGCCGTCGCCGCCGGGGTCATGACGTTCATGACCGGCTACCAGTCGATCGACGGCCTCCCCTCGACGGCCAACCGCTGGCTGCTCCACGACGTGCTCAAGGAGGAGTGGGGCTTCGGGGGCATGCTGGTCACCGACTGGGACAACGTCGGACGATTGGTGAAGGAGCAGAGGATCGCCCCCTCCCCGCGCGAAGCGGCAGTGATCGCTGTGCGCTGCGGGAACGACATGATCATGTGCACGCCGGAGTTCCACGAGGGCGCGCTGGCGGCGGTGCGCGACGGGCTCCTGCGAGAGGCGGAGATCGACGCCGCGGTGCGGCGCATCCTCCTGCTCAAGCTCCGGATGGGCCTGTTCGAGAACCCGCGCCGTCCGGAGGCCGGGCGCAAGGCGAGCGTGATCGCCAGCCCCGAGCACCGCGAGGTGAACCTGCGCGCCGCGCGCGAGACGATCGTGCTCCTCCAGAACGACGGGCTGCTCCCGCTCGAGCCTGGGCGCGTGCGCCGCCTGGCGGTGATCGGCTCGAACGCGGATGACCCGCTCGCCCAGCTCGGCGACTGGTCGCTGGGCTCCGGGCAGTACGGCCCCGAGGCGGGGACCCATCCCCGCGCGTGCACCGAGACCCTCCTCGACGGCATCCGCGCCCGCTTCGCGGGCTCCCAGGTCGAGTACGCGCGCGGCGGCGGTCCCGACGATCCGGACGAGGGCGGCATCCCCGGAGCGGTCGACGCGGCCCGCCGCGCCGACGTGGTGATCCTCGTGCTCGGAGATCACCTCTCGTTCGTCGGCGAGACCCGGAGCACCGCCACCCTGGAGCTCCAGGGTGCGCAGCCCGCGCTCGTCGAGGCGGTGATGGCGGTGGGCACGCCCACCGTCGTCGTCCTCGTGAGCTCGAAGCCGCTGGTGCTTCCTCCCGCAGCGCTCGAGGCCACGGCCATCGTGGAGTGCTTCAACCCCGGCATGCGCGGCGGGACCGCCCTGGCCGAGATCCTCGCCGGCGACGTCAACCCCTCCGGCAAGCTCACGATCTCCTTCGCGAAGCACGTCGGGCAGCAGCCCGTGTTCTACGGCCAGGTGCGAGGCCAGCACGGGGACCGCTATGCCGACCTCGATCAGGAGCCGCTCTTCCCCTTCGGACACGGCCTCTCGTACACCCGCTACGCCTACTCCGGCCTGCGGCTCGCCGCGTCCGAGATCGACGAGGGCCAGGCGCTCGAGGCGGAGGTCGAGGTGACGAACGTGGGGAGCCGTGACGGGGTGGAGATCGTGCAGGCCTACGTCTCCGACGAGGTCACCTCGTGCACCTGGGTGGACCGGCGGCTCGTCGCCTTCGAGCGCGTCACCCTCGCCGCGGGCGAAAGGAAGACCGTCCGGTTCCGGATCCCGTACGAGGCGCTGACGCTCGTGAATGCGCACGAGCGGGAGGTCGTGGAGCCGGGCGCCTTCGAGCTCCAGGTCGGGCCCTCGTCTCGCCCCGCGACGCTCCTCCGGGCGGCGTTCCGGGTGAAGGGGGATCCCTTCTCGCTGGCGGCGATCCCGGGGGTCGCCCTGCGGTGAAGCGAGGCGCGAGGGTCACCGCGCCCCGGTATTCGCCCTGGCCGTCGTCTCCTCGGTGAGCGCCGCGAGCTCCGCGCTCCGCATCCCGTACAGGGAGGACGCGGCCGCCGCCTTCATCGGGTCCTTCTTCATCGCCTCCCCCGCGGCCTGCTTCAGCCGTTCCACCTCCGCCTGGTTCTTCTCGTGGTACGCGGCCAGCTCGCGGACGGCCTTCTCCGGATCGTCGCCGTTCTTCTTGAGGATCTCGATCATGCGATCGGTGTGCGCGATGAGCTCGGCCAGCGGATCCTTCGCGGCGCTCGGTGCGGGCGACCTGCTGCACGCGCAGAGCAAGAAGGCGAGAGCGACGGCGAGCGACGGCAGTGCGAAGGGCCTCTTCGTCATCGAGCGAGCTCCTTGGGGCGACGGGTTCCGCCCTCTTCTCGGGTACCCGGCAGGAGGGCCGCCGCATCATCGCGCGCGCAAAACGGGGGGACAAGAACGACCCGCGCACCTCCTCGGGCGCGCGCCGAAGCGGTCAAAAACCCGGAGCGAAGTCGCGCTTCAATCCAGTCTGAATCGCTTCAGAGGCGGCCGTCCACCCTTGACAGGTGGTCGCGGTCCCGCCATCGTCATACCCTGACGATCCGTAAAAGCAGTCGCGGCGCCCGGCGAGACCCGCCGGACGGCCGCATTTCTCGCTCACCCGTGGAGTGAAGACATGAAGAACCTCGCTGGACGTATCGCGCACCGGCCGCTCGCCGCCGTGGCGACGGCTCTCGCCGTCCTGTTCCTGGGATGCGGCGGACCGGAGACGGCGGAAGAGGGCGGGAGCCCCGCGTCCGTCACCCTCACCTCGAGCCAGACCGGCACCGACGGCCTCTGGTACTCGTTCTGGACGGACGGCGGTGGATCGGTCCAGTTCGAACTGCTGGGCGGAGGCCACTACGCCTCGCGGTGGACCAACGTCAACAACTGGGTCGGCGGCAAGGGCTGGAGCACCGGCGGCCGCAAGACCGTAAGCTACTCGGGCACCTTCAACTCGCCCGGCAACGGCTACCTCGCCCTGTACGGTTGGACCACCAACCCGCTCATCGAGTACTACGTCGTCGAGAACTACGGCACGTACAACCCGAGCACCGGCGCCACGCGACTGGGCAGCGTCAACAGCGACGGCGGCACCTACGATCTCTACCGGACGCAGCGGGTCAACCAGCCCTCGATCATCGGCACCGCCACCTTCTATCAGTACTGGGCCGTCCGGACCGTGAAGCGCACGGGCGGGACGATCACCACCGGCAACTTCTTCGACGCGT
>JAEZXM010000199.1 GCA_023419875.1 Pseudomonadota bacterium
GCGCCCGGCCGCGCCGAGGGCGCGCCGGCGGAGGGCCCCGAGATCAAGATCCGCGACACTGCCCCCGGCGCGCCGGAGGTGGCGCTCGAGCCCGCCCGGCCGCAGCGGATGATCCCGCTCCGGGCGCACATCGTGCGCCCCGCGACCGACGCCGACGGGGACAAGGTCTCCTATCGTTTCGAGTGGCTGGTGGACGGCGTGCCGATCGGCGTCACCGGCGAGAACCTGCCGGGCGAGAAGCTCCGCAAGGGCGCGCTGGTGGGCGTGCGCGTGGTGGCGACCGACGGCGAGCTCGAGGGCCCCGCGGCGCTCGCCCTGGCGCGCGTGGCCGACACGGCGCCGGGGCCGGTCCAGATCGCGCTCGAGCTCGATCGGCCCCGCCGCAGCGACCCCCTCCGCGTGAAGATCGTGACGCCCGCGACGGACGTGGACGAGGATGCCGTCGGCTACGAGTACCGCTGGTCCGTGGCGGGCTCGCGGCTCAACCTGCCCCTCGCCTCGGCCGAGTTGCCCACGGGCCTCTTCGCCAAGCATCAAAAGGTCAGGGTGGAGGTGAACGCGACCGACGGCGAGCTGCCCGGACCGGTCACCTCCGTCGAAGCGACCGTGGTGAACTCGGCGCCGACCGCGCCGGCGGTCGCGATCCTCCCGGCGGCGCCGCGGAAGGGCGAGCCGCTCCGGGCGGTGATCAACGCCGCCGCGGTGGACGCGGACGAGGACGCGATCTCCTACCGGTTCGTCTGGAAGAAGAACGGGCAGCCCTTCGCCGGCGCGAAGTCCGGCGGCCGGGAGATCCCGGGGACGGCGGTGGCGCGCGACGACCGGTTCGAGGTCGCGGTGGTCGCGACCGACGGCGAGGCGGACGGGCCCGCGGCGAGCGCCGCGGTGCAGGTGGTGAACACGCCGCCCGTGCCGCCGGTCGTGGTCATCGAGCCGCGCCGTCCCATCGGCGGCCAGGCGCTCAAGCTGGTGATCCTCGAGCCCGCGCGCGACGCCGACGGTGACACGGTGGCGCTCACCATCGCCTGGACCCGCGACGGCAAGCCCACCGGGACGGGTGAGGCGGCGCTCCCGGCGAGCGCCTTCCGGAAGCACGAGACGGTGCGCGTGACGGTCACGCCGCGCGATCCGCTGGAGACCGGCCCTGCGACGACCGACGAGGTCCTCGTGGCCGACGCCCCGCCGGGCGCGCCCGCCGTCGCCTTCACCCGAGAGAAGCCGACCGTGGGCGCGCCGCTCGAGGTGCAGGTGACGAAGCCCGCGCCCGACGCGGACGGCGATCCGATCACCTACCGCTATCGCTGGCTGCGCGACGGTGCGCCTGTGTCCGTGCCGGACGGGACCGCCGAGTCCCGGCGAGCGCCCTTCTGGACGTCGCTGGCGCGCGTGCCCGTGGCGGAGCTGGCCAAGGGCCAGCGCTGGGAGGTCCAGGTCCAGCCCCACGACGGCGAGCAGCACGGGCCGGTGGTGTCGGCCCACGTGACGATCGTGAACACGCCGCCGCCCGCGCCGGTCATGCGGTTCGTCCCCGAGCGGCCCCGCCGCGTGGACGGGCTGGCGGTGCGCGGGCAGCAGACGCCGGACGCCGACGGGGACATCATCACCTACCGGTACGTCTGGACCCGGAACGGCTCGCGCTTCGAGGCGCCGCCCGAGCAGGCGATGATCCCGCGCGGCGTCGCGCGGCGCGGGGAACGGTGGGAGGTGGTGGCGATCGGCAACGACGGCGAGGCCGACAGCCCACCGGCCCGCGTCGAGGCGGTGATCGCCGACACCCCGCCGGGCGCGGCCGCCGTCAGCCTGTGCGACGGTTCGGTCCCCTCCGGCACCGTGCCCGAGGCCAAGCTCTCGCAGCCCGCCGTGGACCCGGACGGCGATTCGGTCGTTTATCACTATCAGTGGACGCTCAACGGTTCGGTCGTCCCGGCCGCCAAGGGGATGACGCGCTTCGCCGCCCAGCCGCTCCGCAAGCACGACCTGCTCCGGGTGGACGTGACGCCGTTCGACGGCGAGCTCGCCGGCCCGGTGGCGACGGCGGAGTGCCACGTGGTGAACACGCCGCCCGGTCCGCCCATGGTGGCGCTCGATCCCGTCGAGGCGACGGCGGACAGCGGCGTGCAGGTGGTGGTGCGTCGGCCGGCCGCCGACCGCGACGGCGATCCCGTCTCCTACCAGTATGCGTGGACCCGCGACGGCATCGCGGCGCCGTTCCATACCGCGACCATCCCCCCCGGCACCCTCCGCCACGGCGAGCTCTGGCGCGTCGAGGTGACGCCCTTCGACGGCGAGCACGCGGGCGAGCCGGTGGTGGCCCAGGGCACCGTGAAGAACACCCTGCCGGCCACGCCGGTGGCGGTGGTGGTCCCGGAGATCGCCGGCGTGGGCCAGCAGCTCACCTGCCAGGCCCGGTCCGCGGCCCAGGACGCCGACGGCGAGCCGGTCACGCTCCACTATTCGTGGTACCGGAACGGCCAGCCCGTGCCGGTGGCGGACGGCAGCCCGGTCCTCCCGGCCGGCAACGTCCGCCGCGGCGAGCGGTGGCGGTGCGAGGTCTGGGGCACCGACGGCACGGCCGAGGGTGTTCGCGGCGGCGCGGAGGTCACGATCCGCAACACCGCCCCGACCGCACCGGAGGTCAAGATCGAGCCGGATCGCCCGAAGCGGCGGGAGACGCTCACCTGCCGGATCTCGACGCCCTCGGTGGACCGCGACGGCGATCCGATCACCTACGCCTACGCGTGGATGCGGAACGGCAAGGCGATGCCGCCCGGCCCGGATCCGGCGCGCGTGGACGCGAGCCGTCTCACCAAGGGTGAGCGCTGGCGCTGCGCGGCGACGCCCAGCGACGGCTCGGCGGCGGGGCCCGCCGGCACCGCGGACCAGGTGGTGCAGAACACGCCGCCCGGTCCGGCGCGCGTGCGGCTCACGCCGGCCGCGCCGCGTGCCGGCCAGACCCTCCGCTGCGAGATCACGGGCAAGAGCGAGGACGTGGACGGCGATCCCGTCCGGTACCGGTTCATCTGGGTGCGGAACGACGCTGCGCAGCCGTTCGCCTCCAGCTCCCAGGACGTCCCCGGGCGGCTGGTGAAGGCCGGCGACCGGTGGCGCTGCCGGGTCGTGCCGACGGACGGGATCGACGACGGCGCCGAGACCGCGAGCGAGGAGCTCACCGTGCCGGAGACCGCCGACCAGGGACCGGCGGGGAGCTGAGGGTGCGAGCGAGGTGGGAGAGCGTGCGAAAGTGGCACCTCGGGCGCCCGGGCGACCGAGAGTTCGCCGCGTTGACTGGTAGGAGGAACCTCTGTACGCTCAAGGGGTTCGGCACTTTCCCCTTCTCCGGGAGCGCCAAGGTGACCCTCCGAATCGCCCTCATCGGCCTCCTGCTGGCGCCGGTCCCGGGTCTCGCCGCGCCGCCCGCCGGCACGCCCGGCCAGGTGACGGCGATCCCCCCGGCGGCTCCCCGGGCCGGTCCGGTGCGGATGACGCCCGACGAGGCGGCCCGGATCCCGGACTCGAAGAAGGTCGAGCTCGCCGACCAGAACGTCCGGACCATCCGGAAGGCGGTGGACCGCGTGGCGGGCCGGTCCGACGACGCCCGGAAGGAGCGCGACGTCGGCAAGCTCAACTGCCTGAATGCACAGCTCACGCAGATGCGCGGCCTCGCCAAGGTGGCGGTCCAGGCGAACGAGGCCCTGGTGGCCGCCGTCGGGAAGAAGGATTCCGCCACCGCCAACACCCAGTTCGCGCGCGTGGTGATCGCCGCGGACAAGGTCGCGCGCATGGGGGGCGAGGCGGACGTCTGCCTCGGACAGCTCGCGTTCCTCATGGACGGAAGGACGACCGTCGAGGTCGAGCAGCCGGAGGGGCTGCCCGGGCGCGACGTCACGCTGCGTGAGCCGCCGCCCAGGCCGCTCGCGACGCCGCCGATCATCCGGCCGGTCGCGGCGAGCCCGTTCGAGTGACGCACGACGCATCTCGGAACACGCCGGGATCGCGAGACAGACGCCGCCGGCTGCGGATCGCCGGGGAAGGGGAGAGAATGGTGATGGGGAGGACCGGACGGCGAGCCCTGGCGGCCCTTCTCGCCCTCGCGCTGGCGCCAGCCGCGGAGGCGGGCCCGGGCAACGGAATCCGCCTGGGAGGGAGCACCGCGCGCCTGCACCCGTACGTCGAGCTCGAAGGGCGCTACGACTCGAACCTCTCCTTCACCGATCTGGCGGCGAAGCAGTCGGGCTTCGTCCTCCACGTCCGGCCGGGCCTCGCGCTCGAATCCCCGTCCGACTCGGCCGCGGTGGACTTCCGCGCGCACCTCGACTGGGCGCAGTACTTCGGTGACGAGTCCGACCTCTCGCGCCTCTACGCCGACGCGGCGCTCGCCGTGGGGCTCAACCGGAAGGGCAGCCTCGGCCTGGAGCTCACCGACACCTTCCGCCGCACGGCCTCGACGCAGAACCTGATCCTCGGGTTCGCGGTCGTCTCCAACACCAACGAGCTCGAGGTGAGCGTTCCGTACCGGCCCGGCGGCGGCGCATTCGTCACCTCGCTCAACGCGAGCTGGCGCCTCGAGACGTTCGAGCCGTTCTTCTCGGGCAGCCTCTGCACCTCGCCGACGACCGTGTGCGACCCCGACGCGCTGGCGGAGCTCGACTACAGCGACGTGACCGGCGGCCTCGACATCCGGTGGAAGTTCCTGCCCAAGACGGCGGTGGTCGTGCAGGGCGAGTACTGGATGCGGATCCCGTCGAGCTCCCTCGCCGGGGCCGACATCTCCGGCTATCGCGCATGGGGCGGGGTGGCCGGCCTCTTCTCCGCCCACCTCGCGGGCACGGTGAAGGGCGGGTACGGATCGGCGTCGATGGACCCGGGCTCGATCTCGAGCTGGCTCGCGAACGCCGAGATCGAGTGGATCCCGCTCGAGACGGCGTCGCTGAAGCTCGGCTACATCCACGACTTCGGCGCCGATCTCGGCCCGAGCGGCGGCTTCACGAGCCATCGCGGGTACGTGGACGGGAGGGTGCTGCTCGCCGCCCGCTACACCGCACAGCTCGCCGCCTCCTACGAGCGCCGCGCGTACGAGGAGGCGAGCGACGTCGAGGCGGCCGATCTCCTCTCCGTCACGCCCTCCATCGACCTCTCGCTCGCCCGCTGGCTCACCGCGGGGGCCGGGGTCACGTACACCCGGCGAACCTCGGACCTCGCGCCGCTCGTCCCCCCGCTCCCCGGTTTCGAGTTCTCGAAGACCGAGGTGTTCCTCCGGGTGCGCGGGACGTACTGAGAGCAAACGGCCCGCGGGGCGATCGCCCCGGCCGGTTGACTCGCCCCCCGGCGTTCGGTACTGAGGTCGCCACCATGGCCCGCCAGGCAACAGCCCTCCTCGTCGCGACGGCGGCGCTCCTCGCCGCCTGCGGGCACGGCGGCGCCGCGAGCGCCGGGGCCGGCACCGAGGTGGTCGCCCCCGAGACCCCGCCGATCGCATCGACGCTGGGTGCGGGCGACGTCATCGAGGTGCGCGTCTTCCAGGAGCCGGAGCTCTCCGGCGTCTACCAGGTGGGCGCGCAGGGGGATGTCGTCTTCCCGCTCTGCAAGGCGGTCGCCGTCGGCGGCCTCACCGCCAACGGCGCGGCCGACGCGATCCGGAGCTGCCTCGCCGCGAAGTACATGCGCGACCCGCAGGTCTCCGTGCTCGTGAAGGAGTACAACTCGAAGAAGATCTTCGTCTTCGGCGAGGTCCAGAAGCCGGGGACCTTCCCGTATCAGGACGGCATGTCGGTGGTGCAGGCGGTGACGCTCGCGGGCGGGTTCACCAAGACCGCCGCCCAGAACTCCACCTCCGTCACCCGGCGTGTGGGCGGGAACGAGAAGAAGATCAAGGTGAGCGTGCAGGACATCGCGCTCGGCAAGGCGGTCAACTTCACGCTCCAGCCGGGCGACATCGTGTACGTGCCCGAGAGCCTGTTCTGACC
>JAEZXM010000511.1 GCA_023419875.1 Pseudomonadota bacterium
CACCATCTCACCCTGGTCCACCAAGGCCACCGACATCGCCCGGATCTGCGGCCTCGGCGCGAAGGGGCTGCGCCGCATCGAGCGCGGCGTGGCCTACACGATCGCCGGCGTCGTACAGGACGAGGACGCCCTGCGGGGCGCCCTCCACGACCGGATGACCGAGTCGGTCCTCGACGACGCACGGCACGCCGCCCGTCTGTTCGCCCACGACCCCCCGCGCCCGCTCCGGACGGTGGACGTGCTCGGCGGTGGGCGCGAGGCGCTCGTCCGCGCGGACCAGGAGATGGGCCTTGCCCTGTCCGCGGAGGAGATCGACTACCTCGTGGAGAGCTTCGGCGCGCTCCGCAGGAACCCGTCCGACGTCGAGCTGATGATGTTCGCGCAGGCGAACAGCGAGCACTGCCGGCACAAGGTGTTCAACGCGGAGTTCACGATCGACGGGGTGAAAGAGCCGCGCTCGCTGTTCCAGATGATCCGGCGCACGACCGAGGCGAGCCCGGAGGGCGTCCTCTCCGCGTACAAGGACAACGCCGCGGTCATCGAGGGGCCGGTGGCGGGCCGGTTCTTCCCCGACCCGGAGACCGGCGCCTACCGGGCGCATCAGGAACCGGTCCACCTGCTCATGAAGGTGGAGACGCACAACCATCCCACGGCCATCTCGCCCTTCCCCGGAGCCGCCACCGGTTCGGGCGGCGAGATCCGCGACGAGGGCGCCACCGGCCGCGGCGCCAAGCCCAAGGCCGGCCTCACCGGATTCACGGTGAGCGATCTCCGCCTCCCGGGCGCGATCCGCCCGTGGGAGGTGGACCACGGCAAGCCCGGCCGGATCGCCTCGGCGCTGGAGATCATGACCGACGGCCCGCTCGGCGGCGCCGCCTTCAACAACGAGTTCGGCCGGCCCAACCTCGCCGGCTACTTCCGGACGTTCGAGCTCGAGGTCCTGGGCCCGAACGGCCACGAGGTGCGCGGCTACCACAAGCCGATCATGATCGCCGGCGGCTACGGGAACGTCCGCGCGGCGCACGTGAAGAAGGACGTCTTCGGCCCCGGCGCCGCCCTGGTCGTGCTGGGCGGGCCGGCCATGCTCATCGGCCTCGGGGGCGGCGCGGCGTCGTCGATGTCGTCCGGCGCCTCCCAGGAGGACCTCGACTTCGCCTCGGTGCAGCGCGAGAACCCCGAGATGCAGCGGCGCTGCCAGGAGGTGATCGACCGCTGCTGGGCGCTCGGCGACGAGAACCCGATCGTCTCGATCCACGACGTGGGCGCCGGCGGCCTCTCCAATGCCCTGCCCGAGCTGGTCCACGACGCCGGCCGCGGCGCCGTGTTCAAGCTCCGCGCCATCCCCTCCGACGAGCCCGGCCTCTCACCGCTCGAGCTGTGGTGCAACGAGGCGCAGGAGCGGTACGTGCTGGCGGTCGCGCCGCAGCGGCTCGACCGGTTCCGCGCGCTCTGCGCGCGCGAGCGCTGCCCGTTCGCCGTCGTCGGCACCGCCACCGACGACGGGCGGCTCGTGCTCGAGGACGCGCTCCTCGGAGGGCGGCCGATCGACATGCCGCTCTCGGTGCTGCTCGGCAAGCCGCCGCGCATGGTGCGCCGCGCCCAGCGCTCCGGCCCCGCGTCGGCGCCGTTCGACCTCGGCCGCGTCGATCTCGCCGAGGCCGTCCGGCGCGTGCTGCGCCTGCCGTCGGTCGCGGACAAGACCTTCCTCGTCACCATCGGCGATCGCACCGTGACCGGCCTCGTCGCCCGCGACCAGATGGTCGGGCCCTGGCAGGTGCCGGTCGCGGACGCGGCCGTGACCGCGACGAGCTACGACGTCACCACGGGCGAGGCGATGGCGATGGGCGAGCGGACGCCGGTCGCGCTCCTCGACGCGGCCGCCTCCGCCCGGCTCGCGGTGGCCGAGGCGATCACCAACCTCGCGTCGGCGCCGGTCGCCCGGCTCGGCAACGTGAAGCTCTCCGCCAACTGGATGGCGGCGGGGGGTCACCCGGGCGAGGACGCGCGTCTGTACGAGGCGGTGCGGGCCGTGGGCGAGGAGCTCTGCCCCGCGCTCGGGATCGCGATCCCGGTGGGCAAGGACTCGATGTCGATGAAGACGGTCTGGGAGGAGAACGGTGAGCGCCGGGCGGTGACCGCGCCCCTGTCCCTCATCGTGACCGCCTTCGCCCCCGTGACCGACGTGCGGCGCGCGCTCACCCCCGAGCTGCGCCGCGACCAGGGCGAGACCGAGCTCCTCCTCGTCGACCTGGGGCGCGGCCAGCATCGGCTCGGCGGATCGGCCCTGGCGCAGGTCTACGGACGGCTCGGCACGACCCCGCCCGACCTCGACGACCCCGCCCTCCTTCGAGCGTTCTTCGGCGGGATCCAGGCGCTCAATGCCGCCGGCATCCTGCTCGCCTACCACGACCGCTCCGACGGCGGCCTCCTCGCCGCGCTGTGCGAGATGGCCTTCGCCGGCGGCACCGGGCTCGACGTGGATCTCGCTGCGCTCCCGGGCGACCCGCGGGCGATCCTCTTCAACGAGGAGCTCGGCGCGGTTCTTCAAGTGAGGGCCTCCGACGCCGCCCGCGCCGAGATCGCGCTGCGCGCGGCCGGCCTCGCCGACTGCATCCACCGCATCGGCCGGCCCGCCGCCGGAGACCGGATCGTCCTCCGGCGCGCGAGCGAGACGCTCTTCGAGGCCTCCCGGTCGGAGCTCCGAGGGATCTGGTCCGAGACCACCCACGCGATGCAGGCGCTCCGCGACGATCCGACGTGCGCCGACGAGGAGCAGGCCGGGCGGTGCGATCCCGCGGACCCGGGCCTCCACGTTCACCCGACGTTCGACCTGGACGAGGACGTCGCTGCGCCGCTGGTAGTGCGCGGCGCCCGCCCGCGCGTGGCGATCCTGCGCGAGCAGGGCGTGAACGGCCAGCTCGAGATGGCCGCAGCCTTCGACCGCGCCGGGTTCGACGCCGTGGACGTGCACATGAGCGATCTGCTCGAAGGGCGGACCACGCTCGATGGGTTTCGCGGCCTCGCCGCCTGCGGCGGGTTCTCCTACGGTGACGTCCTGGGCGCCGGCGAGGGCTGGGCCAAGTCGATCCTGTTCAACGCGCGCGCCCGCGCGGAGCTCACGCGGTTCCTCGCCCGGCCGGACGCCTTCGCGCTCGGCGTCTGCAACGGCTGCCAGATGCTCTCGAACCTGCACGAGCTCGTCCCCGGCGCGGGCGACTGGCCGCGGTTCGTCCGGAACCGCTCGGAGCAGTTCGAGGCGCGGCTCTCGCTCGTCGAGGTCCTCGAGAGCCCGTCGGTGCTCCTCCGCGGGATGGCGGGATCGCGGCTCCCGATCGCGGTGGCGCACGGGGAGGGGCGTGCGGAGTTCGCGAGCCCGGAGAAGCTCGAGGCGCTGCGGGCCCGCGGTCTGGTCGCGGCGCGGTTCGTCGACCACCACGGCCGGCCCGCGGAGCGCTACCCCGAGAACCCCAACGGCTCGCCCGGCGGGATCACCGCGGTCACGACGCCCGACGGCCGGGTGACGATCCTCATGCCCCACCCCGAGCGCGTCTTCCGAGCGGTGCAGTACTCGTGGCGGCCGGCGGGCTGGGGCGAGGACGGCCCCTGGATGCGCCTCTTCCGGAACGCGCGGGCGTGGGTGGGGTGAGCCCTCCCGAGGCTCAGCCCGGGCGCGCGGCGGCCACGCGGTTCCGTCCTCCGCGCTTCGCCTCGAAGAGGGCCGCATCGGCCGCCCGGAGCAGCTCCTCGGCTCCCCCCATGCCGCCGTGGCGGGCGGCCGCGCCGACGCTGACCGTCACGGTCCCGGTCCAGGCGCTCGCGGCCACCTCCACCCGCTGCGCGGCGACCTGTGCGCGCACGCGCTCGCCCACGGCGAGGGCCCCCTCGAGCGTCGTCTCGGGGCAGAGGACGAGGAACTCGTCGCCGCCGAGCCGGCACACCTGGTCCCCTTCGCGCACCGCTGCACGGAGCGACCTCGCGAGGTGGATCAGCACCGCGTCGCCGGCCTCGTGGCGGAAGCTGTCGTTCACCTGCTTGAAGTGGTCGGCGTCCACGAGCAGACAGGCCACGTCGCGCTCGTAGCGCGCCGCCGTGCTCCACGCGCGGGCAAGGTGGTCCATCGCGTACCGCCGGTTGGGCAGCCCGGTCAGCGCGTCGGTCATGGCCATGTGCTCGACGCGCTCGAACATGGCGCGCAGCTCGCGGTTGGCCGCGGTCAGCTCCTCGGTGCGCTGGGCCACCCGCTGTTCCAGGGTCCGGGCGACGTCGACGAGCTCGCGGTTCCGGGCGGAGAGCAGGTCGAGCAGCTCGCCCACCGAGCGGAGCAGCAGCCCGGACGCGCCCGAGCGGCCCTCGTGCTCGGCCTCGAACGCCGCCGCCGCCGTCGCGCCCGCCCGCACGGCATGGAGCTGGCGGGCCAGGGACTGGTCGACCTCGAGGATGTGGTAGGTGAGCCAGTGCACCAGGTAGGTCATCAGGGAGCGCGCCTGCTCGGCGCTCCCGCCCTCGCCCGTCTGCTGCGCCGCTCTCACGTATGCCCGGAAGTCCCGGTGCTGGCGCTTGTGGCGCGCGCGGTGGCGCTCGTCGATCCCCTCGGCTGCCATGAGCCGCTCCTCGTCCGCGAAGTGGCGGGCCGCGTAGGCGGTGAGCTGCTCGTGGAGGACGGCGAGGTCGGGCGGGGCGCCCTCTCCGCCATCGGCGATCGCCTGCCCGAGCGCGTTGATGAGCTCCACGAGCCGCCTGTGCTGCGCGTCCACCTCGTCGAGGTGGGTCTCCAGGCTCGGGTCCCACGTGAACACCACGAAACGACCTCCGCGTCCGGCGGCCGCCAAGATGCTGGCATGGAGGAGCCACGGCGGGCAAATCGCAGCCCCGCGCGGGCGCCGCCGGGCACGGGCGAGCGCACCGGCACTCGTCCGGGCCCATCTTGTCGTGTTACGCATTCCGGGATCGTGCTAACGATCCCCGGCCGCGCTCGCGTCGAGGTCCGACGGGCCGGAGGAGGGTTCCGATGCACATGTCCGACGCCCTGCTCTCCCCCGTGGTGGGGGGCGCGATGTGGGCCGCCACCGCGGGCGTCACCGCCTGCGCCGCGCGCAGGCTGGATCGCCTCGCCGACTCCGCGCGCGTGCCGCTCATGGGCGTCATGGGAGCGTTCGTCTTCGCGGGGCAGATGGTGAACTTCTCCATCCCGCTCACCGGCTCCTCGGGCCACCTCGGCGGGGGCCTCCTGCTGGCGATCCTCCTCGGGCCGCACGCGGCCTTCATCGTCATGTTCAGCGTGCTTGCCGTGCAGGCGCTGTTCTTCGCCGACGGCGGGCTGCTGGCGCTCGGCTGCAACGTCTTCAACCTCGCGTTCTTCTCGAGCTACCTCGTCTACCCGCTCGTGTGGAGGCCGCTCGCCGGGCCGCGCCCGCGCCGCGGGCGCCTCCTCGCGGCGACGATCCTCTCCGCCGTGGTCGGCCTGCAGCTCGGCGCGCTCGGCGTGGTGCTCCAGACCGCGGCCTCGGGCGTCTCGTCGTTCCCTCTCGGCCGGTTCCTCCTCCTCATGCAGCCCATCCACCTCGTCATCGGCGTGTTCGAGGGGCTCGTCACCGCGTCGGTGGTGCTGCTCGTGTCGCGCGCCCGCCCCGAGGTGCTCGCCCAGCGGGAAGTCGCGCCGCGGCGGACCATGCGGCCCGTCGTCGTGGGGCTCGCCGCGGCGGCGGCGCTGACGGGCGGGGTGGCGTCCTGGTTCGCCTCCGCGCTGCCGGACGGCCTGGAGTGGTCGCTGGCACGTGCGGCCGGCGCCGCGCCCGACGCGGAGGCCGCCCCAACCTGGCCCTCCCCCAGCGCCGGGACGTCCACCGCCGGACTCGTGGGAGCGCTCCTCGTCCTCGTCCTCGCGGCGGCGATCGGCTACGGCATCCGCCTGGTGCGCCGCAGGGGTTCGGGCCCCGAACCGAGCGCCCTCTCCCCTCCGGCGATAGATCCCCGGGGATGACCGACCTCCCCGTCCTCTCGTTCGTCCTCCGCAACTACCGGAACTTCAACGCCCGCACGACGCGCGAGGCGCTCCTCGCCTACTGGCGTCACGTCGAGACGGGCGGGCGCATGTTCTGGGCGATGGCGGGCGCGATGTCGTCCGCGCAGCTCGGCATCACGCTCGCCCCGGCGATCCGTGCCGGCCTCGTCCACGGGCTCTCCGTCACCGGCGCGAACCTCGAGGAGTCGCTGTTCCGGCTGGTGGCGCATCGCCACTACCGGGACTTCCCCGACTGGCGCTACCACTCCCGGCAGGACGACGCGCGCATCCTGGAGCAGCGGCTGCGGCGCGTGACCGACACGAGCATCCCCGAGGACGAGGCGTTCCGGGCGGTCGAGAAGATCGTCGTGCCCATGTGGAAGCGGGCCAGCGCGGCCGGCGAGCGTCGCTTCTGGCACGAGTACTTCTACGAGCTGGTGCTCTCGCTGCCCCCCGAGCTCGTGCAGGGCGATCCCGAGGAGTGCTGGCTGCTCGCCGCTGCGCGGGCGCGGCTGCCGCTGGTCGTGCCGGGGTACGAGGACTCGACGTTCGGGAACATCTTCGCGTCCTACGTCCGGTCGGGAGAGTGCGACGCGCGCGCGGCGAAGTCGGGCATCGAGTACATGGTCGACCTCTACGCGCGCTACCAGGAGCTCTCGGCCGGCGCCGGTCTGGGGTTCTTCCAGGTCGGCGGCGGCATCGCCGGCGACTTCCCCATCTGCGTGGTCCCGTCGCTCAAGCACGACCTGGGACAGCCCGTGAAGCCATGGGCGTACTTCTGCCAGATCTCCGACTCGACGACGTCGTTCGGGAGCTACTCGGGGGCGACGCCGAACGAGAAGATCACCTGGGACAAGCTCACGCCCGAGACGCCGATGTTCGTGATCGAGTCGGACGCGACCATCGTCGCCCCGCTCATCCTCGCGGCGCTGCTCGAGTGCAAGCGGGATCCGGAGGGGGCGCGGGCGGTCATCGCGAGGGGTTGAAGGGGCGAAGGCTCGCGGACCTGCACGTGCAGACGGCCGCTCACGGCCGCGTCGCCTCCAGCCTCGCGAGATCCTCGGCCGACATCGTCACCTGCCCGAGGTGCCGATCGGGCGAGACCGCCTCGCCGTGGTAGTCGCTGCCCGCGGTCGGCACCAGGCCCAGCTCGTCCGCGAGGCGCAGGTACTTCTCGCGGACCGACGGGTTGTGATCGGGGTGGTGCGTCTCGATCCCCGAGACGCCGCCCGCGGCGAGCCGGACGACCTCGCCGCGCTCGAGGCGCGAGACGCCGGGGTGGGCGACCGTGACCGTCCCTCCCGCGCCGCGCACGAGCGCCACCGCGTCGGCGAGCTCCAGCCGGAACCGCTGCACGTAGGCCGGCTGCCCCTCGCCCAGGAACCGGTCGAACGCCTCCTTCACGCTGGCGACCGCGCCGGTCTCGAGGATCGCGCGCGCCACGTGAGGGCGGCCGATGATCTTCCCGTCGCCGAACTTCTCGATGTCCGCGACCCGGATCCGGATGCCCAGCGCCGCGAGCCGCTCGACGATCCTGTGCATCCGCTCGCGGCGGTGGTCGGCGAGGAAGTCCCCGAACCGCTTCATGCTGGGGTGCTCGGGATCGACGAAGTGCCCGAGCAGGTGGATCTCGCGCCGCTCGAGGAAGGCGGAGAGCTCGATGCCCGGTATGAACCGGATCCCGTGCCCCGCCGCCGCCTCCGCGGCGGCGGCGTGTCCGGCGACGGTGTCGTGGTCGGAGAGCGACCAGACGGCGACGCCGGCCTGCGCAGCTCGCGCCGCAACCTCGGCGGGCGCGTACTGCCCGTCGGAGGCGCGGCTGTGGGAGTGCAGATCGATCCGTCCGCCGCCGGGGCCGCTCGCGTCCATGAAATGCCCACCTCGAGCGTGTTAAGGTAATCGAGTCAGGAGCGAGTGCCTACCAGGATGGGGCCCGGCGGCCCCGGGCGGGCGCCGGGCGGCACATGCAGCACGTCCTCCGCATTTCCCGGAAGATCGACTACGGCCTGCGGGCGATGATCTATCTCGCCTCGGTGGCATCCGGCGCGATGGTGCCGTTCCGGGAGATCGCTCGGCAGATGGTCATCCCCGAGGACTTCCTGGCGAAGATCCTGAAGACGCTCGTGGACGCCGGGCTGGTCCGCTCGTCGCGCGGACCGCACGGCGGGTACGTCCTCGCCCGCGCCGCCGCAGAGGTGAGCTTCCTGGACGTCATCGAGGCGGTGGAGGGGCCGGTGGCGCTCAACGTGTGCCTCGACGACGAGGACTCCTGCGGGCACTCGCAGATCTGCCCGATGATGTCGGTCTGGAAGCTGGGGCAGGAGAAGATGCTGGACGTGTACCGCCAGGCCCGACTCGCCGACGTCACCTTCAAGCCCGCCGACGACGGCAGCGTCGGCCTCGTTCAACTGCACCAGCGTCAGGCCGAGGCGCGGAAGCGCACGCAGGCGTAGCCGAGACCCCCATGACCTTCGATCCCTCCGCCGCCGCCCTCCCGGGCTCCGGCATCTTCGGCCTTCCCCACTCAGAGTCCGAGGCGGCGCTCGTCCTCGTCCCGGTGCCGTTCGAGGCCACGACCTCGTACGGCGGCGGCACCTCCCGCGGCCCGGAGGCGATCCTCGCCGCCAGCCGGCAGGTGGATCTCTTCGACGTCGAGACCGGCCGTCCCTACGAGAAGGGCATCCACCTCGTCGCCGCGCCGGAGGAGATCGAGCGGCTCGGCCGGACCGCCCGCGCCGCGGCCGCGCCGGTGATCGCCCGCGGCGGCGTTGCCGGTGACGCCGCGCTGCTCCGCGCGGCCCGCGAGGTGGACGACGCGTGCGGGCGCGTGAACGCCTGGGT
>JAEZXM010000321.1 GCA_023419875.1 Pseudomonadota bacterium
CACGAGCCCCACGCAGAACGGGAGCGCCACGAGCACCGCCGCGGCCCAGAGCCCGATCCGCGCGGGCCGGTAGCCGAGGGAGCCCGCGCCGGCGATCCACCGCGCCGCCCGCTCGATCGCGACGGACGCGCCGATGACGATCGCGGCCAGGGCCGCCGCGTCCACGAGCAGCGCGCGCACGATCCGCCGGAGCCGCGCGCCGAGCGTGGCGCGCCCCGGCGAGGAACGGACTTGCTCGAGCCAGCTCCCGTACAGCGAGACCACCGTCTGGAGCCGCGCGGGGAGCTTGCGGTCGATCCAGGCTGCCGTTTGGCCGGACGCGCCGATGAGCCAGGGCGTGGTGAGCGTCGTCACGGCGGAGACCGCCACCGCGATCGGGTAGAGGAACTCCCGGGTGGCGCCGAGCGCGATCCCGAGCGACGCGAGGATGAAGGAGAACTCGCCGATCTGCGCGAGGCTCATGCCCGTCTGGACCGACGTCCGCACGCCGTTGCCGGTGAGGAACGCGCCGAGGCCGACGGCCGCCGACTTCCCCAGGACGACGAGGGCGATGAAGGCGACGATCGCGGGCCAGTGCCGGGCGACGAGCGCCGGGTCGATGAGCATGCCGACCGAGACGAAGAAGATCGCCGCGAAGAGATCCTTGACCGGGCGGACCAGCTCCTCGACCGCGTGGGCCTCGCCCGACTCCGCCACCAGCGATCCGGCGATGAAGGCGCCGAGCGCCACCGAGTACCCGGCCGCGAGGGCCAGGTAGGCCACCCCGAAGCAGAGGCCCAGGCTCGTGACGAGGAGCAGCTCGGGGGCCCCGCGGCTCTTGACGTAGCGGATGGTGCGCGGCACGACGAGCATGCCGGCGACGAGAAGGAGGACGAGGAAGCCGCCCAGCCGGCCCAGCGTCGCGCCAAGCTCGCCCGTGGAGACGCCCACGCCGGTGGCGACGGCGGTGAGGACCGCCATGAAGAGGATCGCGAAGAGGTCCTCGACCAGCAGGACGCCCACCACGAGATCGCGCAGCGGCCCGCGGACGCGGAGGTCGTCGAACGCCTTCGCGATGATGGTGGTCGAGGACATCGCCACGATCGCGCCGGCGAAGACGGACTCGAGGACGGTCCAGCCGAACGCCCGGCCGGCGATGAACCCGAGCCAGACCATGATGCTCGACTGCACCACCGCGGTGATCCCGGCGGTGGGCCCGACCTGGACCAGCTTCCGGAGGCTGAACTCGAGGCCGAGCGCGAACATGAGCAGGATGACGCCGAGCTCCGAGAGCGTCTGGACGGTGGACCGGTCCGCGACGAGCGGGATCGGCACGTGCGGCCCGACGATGAGCCCCGCCAGGATGTAGCCGAGGACGACCGGCTGCCGGAGGCGCTGGAAGAGGACGGTGGTGACGGCCGCAACGCAGAGCACGACCGTGAGCGCGAGCAGGAAGTGATGGGCGCCGTGCATGCCCCCTTGCCTTTAGCACGCACGCCCTCTGCCTGCAGGGCGGGAAATGGCCTGCGTCGGGCGGGACGCGGCAGGCGTCGACTCCGAGACGCGGGACGCAGGTACTTCCCGTGATTCCGCGGCGCGGGGGCGCCTGGCGTTTCCGGCACCCGCGTTGCAGCTTGGACGGGGATGCCTACGATCGGTCATCTCGCCGTCGGGCTCGCCGCGGGCCGGATCCATGCCGGAAGCGACGGCCCTCGCCTCCGGACGACGATCGTCTTCACCGGCCTGGCGCTGCTCCCGGATCTCGACGTGCTCTCGCTCCTCCTGCGGCCGGCTGCCGATTCGGCGTGGCGGCACCGTGGCGCCTCGCACTCGCTCCTCTTCGCGGCGGCGGTGGCGCTCCTGGTCACGGCCGTCGTGGGCGGGCTGGGGCGATCGCGCCCCCGGATGCTCGTCACCGCGTTCGTGGTGGCCGCGAGCCACGGGCTCCTCGACGCGCTGACGCACGGCGCCGCCGGCCCGATGCTGCTCTGGCCCTTCTCGACGGAGCGGCTCTTCGCCCCGGTGAGGCTCGTGCCGGCGGCGCCGCTCCTGCCGCGCCTGTTCACGCACCGTGGGCTCGACGTGATGCTCCGGGAACTCCTCCTGTTCGCTCCGCTCCTCCTGTACGGGCTGTGGCCGCGCGGGAGGCTCGGGAGCCGCCCCGCCGGGTGAGAGCGGGGGGTCGCCTGCCCGCGGCTCGACCGCCCACCCGTATCGGCCGCCGCGCCGCGTCGGGTTGAAAGCACCATTCGCCGCACTAATGCTCCCTTCGAGCCCAGGTTATGCGCCATGCGCGGGCTCGAAAGGGCATATGCGGAATCCTTACATCCCCACGAGTGCCGAGCTGGAGCTCGAGGAGCTGCGCGAGACCGTCGCCGCATTCACCCGGCGCGAGGTCGCCCCGATCGCCGACGAGATCGATCGGCGCAACGAGTGGCCGGCCGGCATGTGGCGGAAGCTGGGCGAGCTGGGGGTGCTCGGGATCACCATCCCCGACCGGTACGGCGGGATGGGGCTCGATTACCTCGCCAACGTCGTCGCGGTGGAGGAGCTCGCGCGCGGCTCGTCCTCGATCGGGCTCTCCTATGGCGTGCACTCGAACCTCTGCGCCAACAACATCCTCCTCCACGGGACCGAGGCGCAGTGCCAGAGGTTCCTCCCCCGCCTCTGCACGGGCGAGTGGGTCGGTGCCCTGGCGATGTCCGAGGCCGGCGCGGGGTCCGACGTGGTCGGCTCCATGGCCTGCCGGGCCGAGAAGCGCGGCGACGTGTGGATCGCGAACGGCACCAAGATGTGGATCACCAACGGCCCCATGGCCGACGTCCTGATCGTCTACATGCGGACCGCCCCGCGCGAGGCCGGGTCGCGCTCGATCACCGCGTTCGTGGTCGAGAAGACGATGAAGGGGTTCAGCGTCGGCCAGAAGCTCGACAAGCTCGGCCACCGCGGCTCCCCCACCTCCGAGCTGGTGTTCGAGGATTGCGAGATCCCCGAGGAGAACGTGCTCGGCGCGCCGGACGAGGGCGTGCGGATCCTGATGCGCGGCCTCGACTACGAGCGGGTGGTGCTCGCCGGGGGTCCGATCGGGCTCATGCAGAACGCGCTCGATCTCGTGCTCCCTTACGTCCGGGAGCGGAAGCAGTTCGGCCGGCCCATCGGTACGTTCGAGCTCATGCAGGCCAAGATCGCGGACATGTACGTCGCGATGGAGAGCTCCCGCTCATTCGTCTACCGCGTGGCGCAGGCGTGCGACGAGGGCCGGTTCACCAGGCGTGACGCGGCCGCCTGCCTCCTCTTCGCGGCCGAGCGCGCCATCGAGGTGGCCGACCAGGCGATCCAGTGCTTCGGCGGGAACGGCTACGTGAACGACTTCCCGCTGGCGCGGCTCTGGCGCGACGCGCGGCTCTACACCATCGGCGCGGGGACCTCGGAGATCCGCCGGATGCTCATCGGTCGCGAGCTGTTCGAGGGAAGGGTGTGAGCCGTCGCGTCCGCATCGGCTGCGCCTCCGGGTTCTGGGGCGACTCGGCGATCGCCGTCCCCCAGCTCGTCGAGCGCGGCGAGGTGCAGTACCTCGTCTCGGACTACCTGGCCGAGCTGACGCTCTCGATCATGGCCGCGGCGCGGCTCCGGAGTCCCGAGGCCGGGTACGCGCGCGACTGGGTCTCCGCGCTCCGGCCGGTGCTGCCGGTCATCGCGGCGCGGGGGATCAAGGTCGTCTCCAACGCCGGAGGGCTCAACCCGCAGGCCTGCCGCGAGGCGCTCCGCCGGGCCTGCCGGGAGGCGGGCGTGGAGCTCCTGATCGCGGTGGTCACGGGCGACGACCTCCTGCCCCGCCGCGACGCGTTCGCCGCGGCGGGCGTGCGCGAGATGTTCACCGGCGCGCCCATCCCCGCGAACCTCACCAGCATGAACGCCTACCTCGGGGCGGGCGGGATCGCGGCGGCGCTCCGGGCCGGGGCGGACGTGGTGATCACCGGCCGGGTCGTGGACAGCGCCCTCGTGCTCGGGCCGCTCCTCCACGAGCACGGGTGGGCGCTCGACGACTGGGACCGGCTGGCCAGCGGCTCGCTCGCAGGGCACGTCCTCGAGTGCGGTGCGCAATGCACCGGAGGCAACTTCACCGACTGGCGAAGGGTGCCCGACTACGAGCACATCGGCTTTCCGATCGCCGAAGTGGACGAGGACGGGGGCTTCGTCGTGACCAAGCCCCCGGGCACCGGCGGGCTCGTCACCCGCGGAACGGTGGGCGAGCAGATCGTCTACGAGATCGGCGATCCGCGCGCCTACGTCCTGCCCGACGCCGTCTGCGACTTCTCCGGGGTGCGCCTGGACGAGGTCGGCCCGGACGCCGTGCGCGTCGCCGGCGCACGCGGCCTGCCTTCGCCGCGCGAGTACAAGGTCGCCGCCACCTGGGCGGACGGTTATCGCTGCACCGGGATGGTCGCCGTCGTCGGCGCCGACGCCGCGGCGAAGGCGCGCCGCGTGGGCGAGGCGATCCTCGCCCGGACCGCGGAGCTCAACGCGGAGGAAGGTCTCGCGCCCTTCCGCGAGACGATCGTGGAGCTGCTCGGGGCGGAGGCGATGTACGGCGGGCACGGCGGCCGCGCGCGCGACCCCGGGGGGCGCGAGGTGGTGCTGCGCCTCGGGGCCACCCATGACCGGAAGGAGGCGCTCGAGCGGCTCGCCTCGGAGATCGCGCCCTTCTTCACCGGCGGTCCGCCGGGGATGACCACGCTCTTCGGCGGCAGGCCCGCGGTCTCGCCGGTGCTGCGGCTCTGGTCGTGCCTCGTGCCGAAGGCGGATGTGGAGGTGCGGGTGGATGTGGAGGGCGCGCAGTCCCTGGTCGCGATGCCCCCGGGCCGTGCAACCGCTCGCCCTGAGCCGGAGGAGGCGGGCTCTGCCCGCCGACGGGGCGAGGGCGGAGCCCGAGCAATTCTCGAAGGGCGAGCGCCCGATCGCGGCGACAACTCCTCCGCTCGTGCTGAGCCTGTCGAAGCACGAGCGGATGTGCTGACGCCTTTGCCCCCCTGCACCGAGAGCCTCCCCCTCGTCGCCCTCGCCTGGGCCCGCAGCGGCGACAAGGGCGATCACGCCAACGTGGGCGTGCTCGCGCGCCGTCCGGAGTACCTCCCGTTCCTCCGTGCCGCGCTCACCCCCGAGGCGGTGGCGCGCCACATGGCCCACGCGCTCGACCCCGAACGCGGCCGCGTCCGGCGCTGGGAGCTTCCCGGCCTCGACGGGATGAACTTCCTCCTCGAGCACGCGCTCGGCGGCGGCGGCATGGCGAGCCTCCGCTCCGATCCGCAGGGTAAGGGGTTCGCGCAGCAGCTTCTCGACCTCGCCATCCCCGTGACCGCCGAGATCGCCCGGCGGGTCCGGGAGGAGGAACGCTGAGTGCCGGCGATCCGCTCCACGGTGGACGTCCACTCCGAGGCCTTCGAGGCCAATCGCGCGGCGATGCTCGCGGCGATCGAGGGCTTCCGCGAGCTGGAGCAGAAGATCGAGGCCACCGCGGAGAAGGCCCGGCCGGCGTTCCAGAAGCGCGGCCAGCTCCTCCCGCGCGAGCGGCTCGATCGGCTGCTCGACCCCGGGGCGCCCTGGCTCGAGCTCTCGACGCTCGCCGGCTACCGGCTCTGCCACGACAAGGACGGCTCCGCCGCGGGCGGCGGGCTCATCGGCGGGATCGGCTGGGTCTCCGGGATCCGCTGCGTCGTCATCGTCAACAACAGCGCGGTGAAGGGCGGCTCGATCTCGCCCATCGGGCTGAAGAAGCTCCTGCGGCTCCAGGACGTCGCCCTCGAGAACAAGCTACCGGTGGTGACGCTCGTCGAGAGCGGCGGCGCGGACCTCAACTACGCGGACGAGTTCTTCGTCGAGGGCGGGCGGATGTTCGCCAACGAGGCGCGCCTCTCCGCCGCCGGCATCCCGCAGTTCGACGTCGTGCACGGGAGCTCCACTGCCGGGGGCGCGTACCTGCCGGCGCTCTGCGACTACGTCGTGGTGGTGCGCGGCCGCTCGAAGATGTTCCTCGCCGGGCCACCGCTCCTCAGGGCCGCCACGGGCGAGATCGCCACCGACGAGGAGCTCGGCGGCGCGGAGCTGCACGCCTCGGTCGCGGGCACGGCCGAGTACCTCGCCGAGGACGACGCCGACGGGATCCGGATCGTCCGCGAGGTGATGGCGCGGATCCCCTGGAACGACGACCTCCCGGTGGTTCCACCTCGGACGTTCCGCGAGCCGCTCCACCCCGCAGACGAGCTCCTCGGGATCGTCCCCGCCGATCCGCGCCAGCCGTACGACGTCCGCGAGCTGGTCGCGCGGATCGCCGACGGGTCGGACTTCCTGGAGCTCAAGGAGACCTACGACACGCAGACGATCTGCGGCCACCTCTCGATCCAGGGTCACCGCTGCGGGCTCATCGGGAACAACGCGCCCATCACGACGAAGGGCGCCACCAAGGCGGCGCAGTTCATCCAGCTCTGCGAGCAGGGGAACGTGCCGATCCTCTTCTTCCACAACACCACCGGATTCATGGTCGGCACCGAGTCGGAGCGCGACGGGATCATCAAGCACGGCACGAAGCTCATCCAGGCGGTGGCCAACGCCCGCGTGCCGCGGATCTCGATCGTGGTGGGCGGCTCCTACGGCGCCGGCAACTACGCCATGTGCGGCCGCGGCTTCGACCCCCGGTTCATCTTCGCCTGGCCCAACAGCAAGGTCGGGATCATGGGCGGCGCGCAGGCGGGCGCGGTGCTGCGGATGGTCGCCGAGGAGAAGCACGCGCGGCAGGGCCAGGCGGCCGACCTGGCGGCCCTCGAGCACCTCCAGCGGACCACCAGCGAACGGCTCGAGGCGACCTCCACCGCCCTCGCCAACACCGCCCGGCTGCACGACGACGGCATCGTCGATCCGCGCGACACGCGCGTCCTGCTCGGGCTCCTGCTCGACGTCTGCCGCGAGGCCGAGGTCCGGACGCTGCGGCCGACCTCGTTCGGGGTGGCGAAGCTATGAGGGCGATCGCGACCAGCCTCGATGTACCGCTCGCCCTTCCCCTGAGCCTGTCGAAGGGTCAGGGCGAGCGGATGTGCATGTCCGCTCGTGCTGAGCCTGTCGAAGCACGAGCGGTCGCAGTCGTGCCGCTCGCCCTTCCCCTGAGCCTGTCGAAGGGTCAGGGCGAGCGGGCGTGCGTATCCGCTCGTGCTGAGCCTGTCGAAGCACGAGCGGTCATCGTTCAGGTCGAGTGGGGGAGGCCATGAGAGAAGGCTTCGATGCCCTGCCCGAGTGCACGACCCTCGCCCTCCGGCGGGATCGCGAGGCGCTCCACGTGACGCTCCACCGCCCCGAGGTCCGGAACGCGATGAGCCTCCGGATGATCGAGGAGCTTCGGACGGTCCTCCGCGCCGTGCGCGACGACCGCACGGTCCGGACCATCGTCCTCCGCGGCGCGGAGGGGAACTTCTGCGCCGGGGCGGACCTCAAGGACCTGGCCGTACCGCGCGACGCCGCGGCCTGGGCCGACTTCAGCCGCGAGGTCGGCCGCCTCGTGGCGGAGCTGGAGGCCGCGCCGCAGGTGGTGATCGCGCTCCTCGAGGGCGCGGTGCTGGGCGGCGGGTTCGGGCTCGCGTGCGCGGCGGACGTGGCCATCGCGGAGGCGGGCGCGCGCCTCGGGATGCCGGAGACGACGCGCGGGTTCCCGCCGGCACAGATCGCGCCGGTGGTGGTCCGGCGGATCGGACTCTCGCAGGCGCGGCGGCTGGCGCTGCTCGGGCTCTCGATCGACGCCGCGGAGGCCGCGCGGATCGGCCTCGTGCACCAGGTCGAGGCCGGGGCAGCGACGCTGGAGCGGGCGGCCGAGGCGGCACGCGAGGCCGTGCGCCGGTGCGCCCCCGGCGCGAACGCCTCGACCAAGGCGCTCCTCCTCGCGGCGACGCGGGAGCCGCAGGAGGCGATGATCGAGCGGGCGGCGGCGGCCTTCGCCGAGGCGGTGACCGGCGAGGAGGGACGGGAGGGGACGGCGGCGTTCGTCGAGCGCAGGCCACCCAGGTGGACGGCCCAGTGATCCACCGCTTCCACAAGGTCCTCGTCGCGAACCGCGGCGAGATCGCGGTGCGGGTGGTCCGGACCGCGCACGCGCTCGGGTACGCCACGGTGGCGGTCCACAGCGAGGCCGATCGCGACGCGCTCCACGTACGCCTCGCGGACGAGGCGGTGGAGATCGGCCCGGCGCCGTCCCGCGAATCGTACCTGTCCATTGCGCGGATCCTGGAGGCGGCGCGGCGGACCGGCGCCGAGGCCATTCACCCGGGGTACGGGTTCCTCTCCGAGAACGCGGAGTTCGCCGAGGCGTGCGTGGCCGCGGGGTTCACCTTCGTCGGTCCTCCCGCCGAGGCGATCCGGCTCATGGGCAACAAGCGGCTCGCGAAGCTCGCCATGCAGCGCGCGGGCGTGCCGTGCGTGCCGGGGTACGAGGGCGCGGCGCAGGACGACGAGACGCTCGTCCGCGAGGCGCGGCGGATCGGCTTCCCGGTGATGGTGAAGGCGGCGGCCGGCGGCGGCGGGCGCGGCATGCGCCTCACCCTCCGCGAGGAGGACCTCCCCGAGAACCTCCGCGCCGCGCGCGCCGAGGCCGCGGCCGCGTTCGGGAGCGGAGAGCTGCTCCTCGAGCGGGCCCTCATCGGGCCGCGCCACGTGGAGGTGCAGATCTTCGCCGACCGCCACGGGCACGCGCTCTGGCTGGGCGAGCGCGACTGCTCGATCCAGCGGCGGCACCAGAAGCTGGTGGAGGAGTCGCCGTCGCCCGCGGTCGGGCCCGAGCTCCGGCGCCGGATGGGCGAGGCGGCCGTCGCCGCGGCGCGCGCGTGCGGGTACACCGGTGCCGGGACGGTCGAGTTCCTCGTGGACGCCGAGCGGAGCTTCTTCTTCCTGGAGATGAACACGCGGCTCCAGGTGGAGCACCCGGTGACCGAGCTGGTGACCGGGCTCGATCTCGTCGCCTGGCAGCTCGACGTCGCCGCGGGCCTGCCGCTGCCGATGACGCAGGAGGAGATCGAGTGGCGCGGCCACGCCATCGAGGTGCGGCTCAACGCCGAGGATCCGGCGCACGGCTTCCTGCCGCAGACGGGCGTCGTCCACCGCTGGCGAACAGCCAGCGGGCCCGGCGTCCGGATCGACACGGGCCTGTTCGAGGGGCTCGCCGTCGGCTCGCACTATGACCCGCTGCTCGCGAAGGTGATCGCCTGGGGGCGCGACCGGGAGGAGGCGCGGCGGCGGCTCCTGCGCGCGCTCGAGGAAAGCGTGCTCCTCGGCGTCACGACCAATCGCGCCTTCCTCGCGGGTGTCCTCCGGAACCCGCGCTTCGCGGCGGGCGAGGCCACGACCGCGTTCCTCGAGGAGGAGCTCCCGCGCGACCCCGGCCTCGTCGCCGCCGCGCCGCCGCCCGCGCTCTTCGCGCTCGGCGCCGTGCTGCTCGCCGGCCGCGGGGCCCGGAACCCCCGCATTGGCGCGCCAACCGGTTGGCGCAGCGCCGGACGGAGCGTGCACACGCTGCGGCTGAGGCACGGGGACGAGGTGCACGCGGTGGAGGTCGATCTCGCCGAGGCCGCAGCCGGGCGGTTCCGGGTGTCCTGGCGAGGCGAGCGCGTGTTGCTCGAGCTGGTCCGCCAGGACGACGCCGAGGTCGAGTTCCGCGAGGCCGGCACCCGCCGCCGGGCGGCGTACGTGCTCCTCGAGGATCGCGTCCTGCTCGACGCCGCGCTCGTCCACCTCGAGCTCGCCGACGAGACCCACGCCCCTGCCGCTCGCGCCGGCGCCCGGCACGTTGGCCCCGTCGCCGCGCCGATGGATGGCATCGTCGCCGCCCTGCTCGTCGCGGAGGGTGACCGGGTGGAGAAGGGCCAGACGCTCGCCGTGGTCGAGGCGATGAAGATGCAGCACTCGCTCAAGGCCGGCTTTCACGGGACCGTGATGAAGACGCTCGCCCGCGAGGGCGCACAGGTGAAGGCGCGGCAGGTGCTCATGGAGCTGGAGCCGGAGGGGGAG
>JAEZXM010000340.1 GCA_023419875.1 Pseudomonadota bacterium
ATCATGGACAAGCTCGCGGAGGAGAGCGCCGCGGAGCTGCGCCAGGTCGGGCCTTCCTCGGTCGACGAGGTGCGTCGCGGAGACGGGGGGGCGGCATGAAGGCCATGGGCGAGATCCTCCTCGAGCGCTTCGGCAAGGACGGCGGCGCGATCGTCACCCGCCGGGCGCCCGGCCGCGTGAACCTCATCGGGGAACACACCGACTACAACGACGGCTTCGTCCTGCCGATGGCCCTGGAGTTCGGGATCGAGATGGCCGGCCGCCGGCGCGACGGGCCCGAGGTGCGCGTCCACTCGGTGGACTTCGGACAGACCGTCTCGTTCTCCGTGGATCGCGAGATCGAGCGCGACCCAGGAGTCCCGTGGAGCAACTACGTGCGCGGCGTGCTCTGGGCCCTCGAGGACGCGGGCGCCCAGCTCGCGGGCATGGACCTCGCCTTCGCCGGGAACGTGCCGCAGGGCGCGGGCCTCTCGTCGTCGGCGGCGCTCGAGGTTTCGACGGCCGAGGTCGTCTGCACGTTGCTCGGCCTGGAGATCGACGCCCCGCGCCTCGCCCGGATCTGCCAGCGGGCGGAGAACGACTTCGTGGGGATGAAGTGCGGGATCATGGACCAGTTCGTCTCGCTCCTGGGGCGGGCCGGTCATGCGCTCTTCCTCGACTGTCGATCGCTGGAGCACGAGCTCGTCCCGCTCGCGCTCGGCGCGCACGTCATCGCGATCGTGGATAGCGGGGTGAAGCACGCCCTCGTCGCCTCGGAGTACAACCGACGTCGCGAGGAGTGCGCGACCGGGGTGGCGGCGTTGCGGGCGCGCTTCCCTGGGGTGGCGGCGCTCCGCGACGCGACCCTGAACCAGCTCGCGGCCTGCGCCGGTGACGTGTCACCGACGGTGTATCGGCGTTGCCGGCACGTCGTGACCGAGTGCGCCCGTGTGCTCGAGAGCAAGGAGGCGCTCGGGCGCGGGGACCTCGCCCGCTTCGGCGCGCTCATGAACGCCTCGCACGACTCCCTCCGCGACGACTACGAGGTGAGCTGCGCGGAGGTGGATCTCCTGGTCGAGCTGGCCCGGAGCGTTCCGGGCGTGGCGGGGTCTCGCATCACGGGCGGCGGCTTCGGCGGGTGCACGGTGAACCTCGTCTCCCGTGCCGCCCTCGACGGATTCGGGACCAACGTCCTCGGGCGCTACAAGCAGCAACTTGGCGTCGACGCTCGGCTTTTTGTGACCTCGGCCGCGGACGGCGCACGCGCTGGACGAAGCGAACCGTAATCAATCGAAAGAAGTTGTGGTCGGACGGGCTTTCGAGCGAAAGTGCGCCGTCACGGTCGAGCAGTCGAAGTCCGGGGTGAAGTGAGGAGAGGCTTTCTCGCAGCGCTGCGTTTCGAGCATCACTGGAGGTCACATATGAAGAAGGCGCTTCTGTTCACGGGTCTCGCGGCCCTGGTCGCCGCCGGCGTCGCCGTCGCGGCGGATCTGCCGAGCATCGGGTGCGCGATCTACAAGTACGACGACACCTTCATGACCGGCGTCCGGAACGCGATCATGAAGACCTCCGAGGGCAAGGCCAAGGTCGACATGGTCGACAGCCAGAACTCGCAGGCCACCCAGAACGACAAGGTCGACCTCTTCCTCACGAAGAGGGTGAAGGCCCTCGCCATCAACCCGGTCGATCGCGCCGCCGCGGGCGTGATCATCCAGAAGGCGAAGGCCGCCGGCGTGCCGGTGGTCTTCTTCAACCGCGAGCCGTTCGCGGACGACATGAAGAAGTACGACAAGGCGTACTACGTCGGCGCCATCGCCGAGCAGTCCGGCACCATGGAGGGCAAGCTCGCCGTCGACTACTGGAAGGCGCACCCCGAGGCCGACCTGAACAAGGACGGCGTCATGCAGTACGTGATGCTCAAGGGCGAGCCCGGCCACCAGGACGCCGAGCTCCGCACCAAGTTCTCGATCAAGGCGGTCGAGGATGCCGGCATCAAGGTGCAGAAGCTCGCCGAGGACACTGGCATGTGGGACCGCGTGAAGGGCCAGGAGAAGATGGCCGCCTTCCTCGGCGCCCACAAGAACATCGAGTTCGTGTTCGCCAACAACGACGACATGGCGCTCGGGGCGATCGAGGCCCTCAAGGCCGCCGGGTTCTTCAAGGGCGGCAAGTTCATGCCGGTGGTCGGCGTGGACGCCACCGCTCCGGCCCTCCAGGCCCTCAAGGACGGCACGCTGCTCGGCACCGTGCTGAACGACGCCAAGAACCAGGGCGCCGCCACGGCCAACCTGTCGATCGTGCTGTCCAAGGGCGAGAAGCCCTCGAAGGCCAACGTCGGCTACGAGCTCAAGGACGGCAAGTACGTCTGGGTCGACTACAAGCCGATCACCAAGGCCAACATGGCGGAGGCGCTGTAGCGCTGGACCGGGCAAGACACGGTCCGTAAAGTGATACCGGGGGGCGGCCGCAGGGCCGCCCCCCGCTCGCAACGGCCTGCCGACGGGGTGTCCTCGTGAGCTCGAACGGCTTCCTCTTGGAGATGCGGCACGTCTCGAAGGAGTTCCCCGGCGTCCGGGCGCTCGACGACGTGAGCCTTCAGGTCAGGCCCGGCACCGTGCACGCCCTGATGGGCGAGAACGGCGCCGGAAAGTCCACGCTCATGAAGTGCCTGTTCGGCCTCTACGCGGCGGACCAGGGCGAGACCGTGCTCGAGGGGCAGCCGGTCCAGATCACCGAGCCCAAGGTGGCCCTGCGCCACGGCATCTCGATGATCCACCAGGAGCTGCACCCCATCCCGCACCGCAGCGTGATGGAGAACATCTGGCTCGGGCGGTTCCCGCTGCGGAAGCTCGGGCCCTTCCGGTTCGTGGACCACGCGGCCATGTACCGGGCCACCGCGGCGCTGTTCCGCGACCTCGGCATGCCCATCGATCCCGCTACCCGGCTGGGCGACCTCTCGGTCTCGAAGATCCAGTCGGTGGAGATCGCCAAGGCGGTCTCCTACAACGCCAAGGTCATCATCATGGACGAGCCGACCTCGTCCCTGACCGAGAACGAGGTCGAGCACCTCTTCCGGATCATCCGCGACCTCCGGGGCCGCGGGGTCGCGATCATCTACATCTCGCACAAGATGGAGGAGATCCTGCGGATCTCGGACGAGGTCACCATCATGCGCGACGGCCGCCGGGTGGGTACCTGGCCGTCGGCGGAGCTCACCGAGGACCTCATCATCCGCAACATGGTCGGTCGCGACCTCGTCCACCGGTTTCCGGAGCGGCACAACGTCCCCGGCGCGGTGGTGCTGCGGGTCGCCGAGCTCACCTCGCCCAATCCACGCTCCTTCCGCGACGTCAGCTTCGAGCTGCGCAGGGGCGAGATCCTGGGGATCGGAGGCCTCGTCGGCGCGCAGCGGACCGAGCTCGTCGAGGCGCTCTTTGGCATGCGCGCCGTCCTGCGCGGCAGGATCGAGCTCCGGGGTGTGCCGGTGCGCATCGATTCCCCGGCAGACGCCAAGCGGCTCGGGATGGCGCTCCTCACCGAGGACCGGCGCGGCTCGGGCATCTTCCCCTCGCTCTCCGTCCTGGAGAACAGCCTCATCGCGAATCTGAAGCGGTACGTGCGGGCGCTGCTGCTCGACGAGAGATCCCGCCGGGCGGCGGCGGCGCGGGTGGTCGATCGCCTGCGCGTGAAGACGCCGTCGCTGGCCACGCTGATGCGCGACCTCTCCGGCGGGAACCAGCAGAAGGTGCTGTTCGGCCGCTGGCTCCTCACCGAGCCGGAGATCCTGCTGCTGGACGAGCCCACCCGCGGCATCGACGTCGGCGCCAAGTTCGAGATCTACACGATCATCGAGGAGCTCGCCCGGGCCGGGAAGAGCATCGTCATGATCTCGTCGGAGATGCCGGAGCTGCTCGGCATGTCGGACCGGATCATGGTGATGTGCGAGGGCCGGGTGTCCGGGTTCCTCGAGGGCACGCGCGCGAGCCAGGAGGAGATCATGCGGCTCGCGGCGCAGTTCATGTGAACAGGAGGGGTCGTCCCATGGCCGTGACCGAGAGGCAGCTCCACGAGCCCGCGTCGAAGGGACCGCCGGGAGAGAAGCCGGGCGCGCGCCCGCGTTCCGTCGGACGCCGGCTCCTCCAGCTCGTCGAGGACAACGCGATCTTCGCCGCGATGATCGTCCTCGTCCTGCTCATCGCCCTGTACGCGTGGGGGAAGGACTACGGGTCGTTCCTCACCGTCTACACGCTGCGCGACGTCCTGGTGCACAACTCGACGCGCCTCATCGTGGCGATGGGCGCGGCCTTCGCCATCCTCACCGCGGGCGCCGACCTCTCCGCGGGCCGCATGGTCGGCCTCGCGGCGGTGCTCTCGGCGTCCATGCTGCAGGCCCCCGACTACCTGCGCCTCTTCTACCCCGGCCTTCACCAGACCTGGCTCTGGGTCCACATGCCGCCGTGGGTCACGCTCCTCATCCCCATTCTCCTGGCCGTCGCGGTCTGCGCCGTGTTCGGGCTCATCAACGGCTGGGTGATCGCGCAGTTCGGGGTTGCGCCGTTCATCGCCACGCTGGGCGCCTACCTCTGGATCTACGGGATCAACGGGTACTACTTCGCCCAGCCCCCCAACGACTCGCAGCCCATCGGCGGCCTGCGGGCGGGCTTCACGGAGATCGGCACCGGCGCGATCGGCACGGGGCTGTTCTCGCTCCCCTACATCGTGCTCATCGCCGCCGCCGTGACCGTGTTCATGTGGGTTCTCATGAACAAGACGACGTTCGGCAAGAACGTCTACGCGATCGGCGGGAACGTGAACGCCGCCAAGGTGTCCGGGATCAACGTCTACTGGACGACGATCGTCATGTACACGATCGCGGGCGCCCTCTACGGCCTCGGCGGCGTGCTCGAGGCGAGCCGCACCGGAGGCGCGACCAACAACTACGGGAACATGTACGAGCTCGACGCGATCGCGGCCTGCGTGGTCGGCGGCGTGTCGGTCACCGGCGGCATCGGACGGATCCCGGGCATCGTCGTGGGCGTGCTCATCTTCGGCGTCATCAACTACGGCCTCACGTTCGTGAGCGTGAACACGTACATCCAGCTCATCCTGAAGGGCATCATCATCGTCTCCGCGGTGGCCTTCGACGTCCGGAAGTACGTGGCCAAGAAGTAGGGGCCCGGCCGGGGAGGTAGGCGAAAGGGCGTCTGCTCCAACCCCGCGGAAACACGACAAGTGCCCAGGATGATTTGAGTTTTCGCCCGCGGCCCGCTACATTCTCTTCATACGACGGGGCGGTCCGGTGGGTTTGGGCCTGTGCCGTCGATGACGAGGGCAGCCGCTATTACGTGCCAGGAAGGGCGGAACCCGGCAGTCGTCGTCAGCGGGGCCGGGGGCAGCTCTCCTGGCCCCGCGGTCTTTCTCCCTACTTCTCCCGCTCCCCCGGCGGTACCGGCGGCAGGTCCTTCGAGGCCATGTAGACCACGTTCCGGCTGGAGCGCTTGCCGCGGTACATGGCCCGGTCGGCCATGTCGAGGATCTCGCCCTTGCTCTGCGCGTGCTCGGGGAAGCTGGCGAGGCCGATGGAGCAGGTGATGCGGACCCGTGAGCCTTCGCGCGAGAGGAAGCGGTGGTCCTCGATCGCCCGGCGGATCCGCTCGGCGACCTTGAGCCCGCCGCCGGAGTCGATCCCGACGAGGAGCATCACGTACTCGTCGCCGCCGTAGCGGACCAGGATGTCGTCGTCCCGCACGCAGGAGCGGAGCACGCGCGCCACCTCCACGAGGAGCCGCGAGCCGGAGAGGTGCCCGTGCTCGTCGTTCACCCGCTTGAATCGGTCGAGGTCCATGAACAGGACCGTGAACGGGCGCCCGCCCTGCACCTCGCGGTCGAGCACCATGTCGAGGTAGCGCGTGTTGTACAGGTGCGTGAGGTCGTCGAGGTAGGCGAGGTGCTCGACCTGCTTCAGCCGGCCGAGGTTGTGCAGCGCGAGCGCGAGGTTCCGGCAGAGGAAGTCCGCGGCTTCCGCGCCCGCGTCGTCGAGCGCCCCGGCGACGAGCACCGCGATCGCCGCCACCACCTTGCCCTCGCCCGTCACCGGCAACAGCAGCGCGCGCGGCCCGAGCTCGGTGTCGGCGCCGGGCAGGAGCTCCACCGGCTCCGGAGACTCACCGAGCCGTTGCAGCGTGGGCCGGCAGAGGCCGAGCAGCTCGGCGGCGAGCTCGTACGCGAGCCCGTGCGCGCCGGAGAGGACCCACTCGCCGCCGGAGGTCCGCTCGAGCAGGACCGCGCCCGTGGACTGGCACGCGCTCGCGACCGCGGAGAGCGAGACGGGGACGAGCGTGTCGCGGTCGAGCGTGGCGGCGATGCGCTGCCCCGCCTCGAACAGCTTGAGGTGCGCGCGCAGCGCCTTGTTCTCGTCGAGCAGGGCGCGGGTGGAGAGGCAGCGCTGCACCGCGAGCTGGAGCCCCTCGGGCGTCACCGGCTTCACGAGGTAGTCGCTCGCGCCGGCCTTCATGGCGCGCACCGCGGGGTCGACCTTGTCGAGGGCGGTGATCACCACCACCTCGAGGTTCGGGTCGAGCCCCTTGGCGATCCCGAGGAGATCGAGGCCGGAGGAGCCGGGGAGGATCACGTCCGTGAGGAGCACGTCGAAGCGGCGCCGCTTGAGCAGGCCGAGGGCGGCCTCGGCGTCCGGCGCCACCTCGACCTCGTACCCGCCCGCGCGCAGGTAATCGGAGTACACGGTGCGCGCGAAGCGCTCGTCGTCCACGAGGAGCACGGACGCGTTCATCACGTCCTGTATATCATGGCCCCGTGGACCTCCCCGCGGACCGCAAGGCGCTCCTCTTCTCCGCCGGAGGCGTCCGACTCGCGCTCCGCCTCTCCCACCTGCGCGAGATCGTGCCCGCGCCGTCCGAGGGCGGCGAGATCGTCGCGCGCGGCGAGACGTTTCCCACGGCGTTCGTGTCCACGGTGCTGGGCCTGCCGGGTGGGTCCACGCCGTACGCGCTCCTCACCGAGGGCACACCACGTCTGGCCCTCCGCGTCGAGGCGCTGCACGGGATCATCGACCTCGCGGGCGCGGAGTTCTTCCAGCTCCCCGTGCCCACGCCGCTCCCGCAGCCGCCGCCGTTCTCCGGCGCCGTGGTCGCGCACGGCGAGGTGGCGCTCGAGCTGGCGGTCTCGAGCCTCGGGTTCGCGCCGCTCGAGCCCGCGGTCGAGCACCCCGAGCCTCCGCCCGATCTTGGCCCCTTCGCCGAGCGCGAACTCCGCTTCGCGCGCGCCGGGCTCGTGTTCGCCGTGCCGCTCTCGCTCCTCATGCAGGTGCTCGAGGATCCCCGGCTCGCGCCCGTGCCGCTCACGCCCCCCTCGCACCGCGGGCTCCTGTATCACGCGCGGTCGCTCCACTCGGTCGTGGACCTGGGCCACGTCTACGGAGCGCCCACCGGCCCCTCGCGGACGGTGTTGCTCGTCGACGCGGGCGGAGCCGGCGTCGGGGTCCTCGCCGACCGCGTGCTGGGCGTGGGGGAGGGCGGGCCGGACGTCGTCCGTCCGCCGTGGGATACGCTCTTCGGAGCGTGAGACCTCGGTTCGCGAGGCCGTTCAGCCTGAGCGTAGCGGCCGCCCCGCGGCCGCGGAGTCGAAGGCTGGGTGAAGGTTCAAACGCCCGGGAAATCTTGACATTCGGGGAATCGCGGGGTTACTGGATACGGTTCTTCCTTCTCTTCCGAAGCCCGGACGGCCATGCCCAAGAACCTGCTCCTCGCGGACGACTCGATCACCATCCAGAAGGTCGTCGCCATCACGTTCGCGAACGAGGACGTCAAGGTCACCTCGGTGGACAACGGGGAGGACGCCGTCACCCGCGCTCGCGAGATCCGCCCCGACGTGATCCTCGCCGACGTGGTGATGCCGCGGAAGAACGGCTACGAGGTTTGCGAGGCGATCAAGTCGGATCCGAGCCTCCGGCACATCCCGGTGCTCCTGCTCGCCGGTACGTTCGAGGCGTTCGACGAGTCCCGCGCCCGCGCCGCCCGCGCGGACGGACACATCTCGAAGCCCTTCGAGAGCCAAGCGCTCATCAACAAGGTGAAGGAACTGGTCTCCCTCGGCCCGGCCCAGAGCGGGGCACCCGCCGCCGCTCCGGCGCAGCGTCCCGCCCCGGCTCCCGCGCAGGCAGGGCGTCCTGCCGGTGCGCCTGCGCCCGTGGGCCGTCCCGGCCCTGCGCCCGCTCCCGGTCGTCCGCCCGCCGGGATGCCTGCCGCC
>JAEZXM010000355.1 GCA_023419875.1 Pseudomonadota bacterium
TCCCGCGGCGCTGCGCGGCGCCGCGCCGGTCCCCGCGCCGCCGCCCGGAACGCCCCGCGCAAGAAGAACCTGCGCGGCGCGAAGGCGGCGAAGCGGCGGCGGTGAACGGCTTCGGCGCGCTGGCGCAGGGAGCTGGCGTGCAGCTATAACCGCCCGCGCATGAGTACGATCGACATCGAGCAGATCCGCCACTCCTCCGAGCGGAAGCTCGCCATGCTCAAGGAGACGATCGCCGCGTGCGAGAGCGCGCTGGTCGCCTTCTCGGCGGGTGTGGACTCGACGTTCGTCCTGGCCGTGGCCCGCGAGGTGCTCGGCGATCGTGCCCTGGCGCTCACCGCCCACTCCCCCTCGGTGCCCGCGGCCGAACGCGCCGAGGCGCGCGAGCTGGCGGCGCGCATCGGCGCGCGCCACGTGGAGCTCGAGAGCCACGAGCAAGAGGACCCTCGCTACGTCGCGAACGGCGCGGACCGCTGCTACTTCTGCAAGTCGGAACTCTACCGGCTGTGCGAGGAGGTCGCCCGGCGGGAGGGGATCGCCTCCATCCTCGACGGATTCAACGCCGACGATCGCAAGGACCACCGCCCCGGCCACCAGGCCGCCCGGGAGCGGGCGGTGCGCTCGCCCCTCGCCGAGGCCGGGCTCACGAAGGACGAGGTCCGTGCCTGGAGCGCCGCGTACGGCCTGCCCACCTGGGAGAAGCCGCAGATGGCATGCCTCGCCTCGCGGATCCCGTACGGCACGCCTGTGACCCCCGAACGGCTGGCCCAGGTCGAGCGGGCCGAGGCCGCGCTTCGAGCGCTGGGCCTCCGGGAGCTCCGCGTCCGTCACCACGGCGACATCGGAAGGATCGAGGTCGGCGAGGCCGAGATCGAGACCGCGTTCGCCCGCCGGGAAGCGCTCGTCGCCGCAGTGAAGCAGGCGGGCTTCCGGCTGGCGGTGCTGGATCTGGAGCCGTTCCGCTCCGGGCGGATGAACGCGCTCGCGGGCATCCCGCTCCCGGTGGTGCAGTCGTGACCCGCGCGTGCGTCCTGCTCGTCCTCCTCGCCGTTCCCGCCCTGACCCATGGGCTCGAGCCCCGGTACGACCACCGCGAGCAGCACGGCTTCGTGGTCGAGCCGATGTTCGCGCACGACACCGTCGCCGTCTCCGGCCAGCCCACGCGGTCCTCGTGGCGGCCTGCGCTGCGTCTGGCGTACGGGTGGGACGTCGCCGGGGAGGGGAACGAGCTCTTCCTGGGTGTGCAGGGCCGGGTGGCATCGCTCGACGATCCCGACCGCGAGAAGATCCGCCTCGCCCTCGACGCTCGTTACCGGTCCTACTTCGGAACGGAGCAGTGGAAGACGTTCTTCGAGCTCGGCGTCTGGACCCCGATCAGCTCCCGGTTTGCCGTCGGGCCCCTCGTCGGGCTCGGCGTCACGTACGACTTCTCGCGGACGACCGGGGTCTACCTGAACAGCGGGTTCGCCAGCGCGTTCGGCCAGGCGCGGGTCGCCTCGTTCTCCGCCTCGTTCGGCTGGGCCTATCGGTTCTAGACGATGTTCTAGACGGCGTTTCGCGATTCCCGAGACCAGCGGACGAAATCGCGGCCGATTTCTTGTGGCCAGGGTATCGGGTGGTAGCATGTAGGCAAAGGTCGTTATCTGTATACAGGAGCCTACATGCACCCCTTCGAGATCAGCAACGGCGAGGCGATTCCTTCTGGTTCCACCCAGGCGTCCCGGCTCGAGCCGATGCTCGTCCGCCTGCCTCCGGCGCTCGCCACCGAGCTCCGCAACCTGGCCCGCCGCACCCGCGTCCGGCAGTCCGATTACCTTCGCGAGGCCGTCGCCGACCTCCTCGCCAAGTACGCCCAGACCGGCGTCGAAGGTCAGCAGGGCGGGAGCGCGATGTGAGGTCGGCCTCGCCCGCACCGGTCCGCCCTCCGGTGCCGCCGTCGCCTCCGCGGTTCCCGGCGCGACGTATTCGCCTCGCGGGCGGGTCTCGCATCGCGAGGTTCGGCTGGGGACTCCGGTTCCCGGCAGGCCTCGTCACTCCTCCGGATACGAGACCGACGCCAGCGTGAGCCCCCAGCCGGGAGCGCGCACCCCTCGGTAGCGCCCTCCCGCCTGGAGGAGCTCGCGGATCGCGGAGGCGGGCGCCAGCCCCAGACCGGCCGTGACCGCGGTGCCGACGAGGTTTCGCACCATCGCCCGGACGAAGCCGGTCCCCTCGAGGACGATCGCGTGGAGCGGCACCCAGCTCGCCGAATGGACCTCCGCACGGAGGAGGGTCCGGGTCTGGTCCCGGTGCGAGCCCGGCCGCGCGAACGGACGGAAGTCGTGGGCGCCGACCGCGGCACCGAGGGCGCGGCGCATGATGTCCGGGTCCAGCGAGCGAGCGGCCGGCGCAGAGAACGCGCGGGCGTCGGGCAGGCACCAGGCGTAGGCGCGGAGCTCCGGGGAAAGCTCGGTGCCGACCAGGTAGACGTAGGTGCGTGAGCGTGCCGAGCTCCGCGCGTGGAAGCTCCTCGGCGCAGACCACACGTCCAGCACGACCACGTCCTGGGGAAGCGCCTCGTTGAGCGCGCGGCGGAGCGCGACCGGATCGAGCGCGGCACGCACCGCGAAGCTCACGACCTGTGACAGCGCGTGCACGCCGCGATCGGTGCGGGCCGCGGCCGCGAGTGGCGCGTCGACGCCGGCCCGGGCCAGCGCATCCTCCAGGGCCCCCTGCACCGTGGGACGGCCCGGCTGGCGCTGGAACCCGTGGAAACGGCCCCCTTCGTACGAGAGCCTCATCGCGTAGAAGCGTCGCTCCATCCGGACGTGCTATTTTCTCCTCGCCCGGTCCGAAGCGCGAACCAGCCCGGGCTCCCGCGACCTTCCCGCATGGCGCAACCCATCGATCCGTCTCTGCTCCCGGACGATCCGGCCCTCGAGGGCGGCGAGTGGCTCTATCGCCGCAGGGGCGAGGTGTTCGGGCCGGTGGACTCCCGGAACCTCGCCGCGATGCTCTACCGGGGCGAGCTCGAGGCGGGCACTCCCATCTCGTCCGACGGCGACAGGTGGGTCCCGGTGGGCGAGGTCACGCTGTTCCGCCTCCATGCGAGGAAGGCGGAGGCCGCGCTCAAGGTGCGCCAGGAAGTCACGGGGGCGCGGCTCCTCCGGATCCGGCGCCACCGCCGGAACATGGTGCTCGCGATCGTGGTCGCGGGCGCGGTGGTCGGCGGGGGAGGTGTGGCTGCGATCCTGCTCACGCCGGGCCGCGGACCGGTGAGCCCGCTCCTCGAGGACTTCGGCGGCGGCCTGAAGATCGCGTCCGCTCGCGTGGTGGCACCGCGGCCCGAGGCAGAAGAGGTCGAGGTGGACCTCGCCCCCGCGGGCGG
>JAEZXM010000361.1 GCA_023419875.1 Pseudomonadota bacterium
CCTCGGCACGGCGTTCCCGCCCGCGGGGACGGAGGCGGTCGCGGTCTACGTCGAGTCGTCAGCGCCGCCCCCGCCGTCGAGCGCGCCACCGCCCGTGCCGCCGGCGGCGCACGTCGCGGCCCATCCAACGCCGGCCGCGGGCCCGATCCCCGAGGTCTCGGCGGAGCTCATCGCGCCATTCGCGGGGACGGCGGAGCCCCCGGAGGTCTCGGCGGAGCTCGTGGCGCCGCCCGATGCGGCGCGGACGTTCCCGGTCCCGCGCCGCCCAGCTCCGGCGCGTCGCGCGCACCCCGCGATCGTATTCCCGGTGCTGGTCATCCTGGGACTTCTGCTCGGCTACGCCGCCTCGCGCGGCGTGCTCGCGTGGAGGGCCGCCGCGCTCGGGGCGCCGGTGACCGGAGCGCTGGCCGAGGCCCCGGAGGCTCAGGCCGCGGCAGAGCCGATGCCTGTCGACCGAGCCGCCGAGGTGGCGGAGATCTCCGCGCCCGCCGCCCTGCTGCCCGCGCTCCCCGAGCCCGAGGTGCAGGAGCCCCCGCCGCCGCCCTCCGCCCCTCCTGCCCCGAAGCGGGCGGCGCCGCGCAAGCTCTCGATCTCGGTGAGCTCGGTGCCGCGGGGGGAGATCCTCGTGGACGGCAAGCGAGTCGGCCGATCGCCCGTGGTGGTGGAGGTGAGCGCCGGCGAGCACGAGGTCCGCCTGCGAGATCGCGCGGAGGGCGTCGACGTCCGTCGGAAGGTGAAGGTCCAGGCGCCCGCCACCCCGGTCCACTTCAAGCTGCTCCGAGGGACGCTGGAGGTGACCGCGCCGTCGGACACGGAGATCTTCGTGGACGGACACCGGGTCGGCCGGGGCGATCAGCGCGTCGAGCTGTGGGAGGGCTGGCACGAGGTGGAGGCCCGGCGCGGCACGGCGCGTGTCGGCGAGCGGTTTCAGCTCTCGGCCACGGTGACGAGCTGGCGGTACGTCGTCTCGCCGACGCCCTGAGGACCGCCCATCACCAGTACCCCCACCGCCGGCGGAGCGCCCACTCGCCCGCGAGCAGGGCGCCCAGGGCGGCGATGGTCCACCAGCGATCCCAGATCGGCACCGTGCGCCGGCGTCCGATCTCGACCACCTCGGGATCGTTCACCGCCAGGCGAGGCAGGCCGTCGCGGGCCGCCGAGAACCCGCCGCCCGTCGCGTCGGCGATCGTCTTCAGGAGGGTGGGCCGCGGCGCCGCGTCTGCGTCCTCCGGCCCGGCGCCGCGCACGGCCACCGCCGCGGTGGCCTGGTCGGTCGCCCCTTCGGCGCGGGAGACGATCTTGTAGGCGCCGGGGCCGGGCGGGACGAGCTCGAGACGCGCGGTCCCGTCGGCCCCCGCCACGGCGTCACCCCGGGCCACGCGCCGGCCGTCCTCGGCCACCAGCTCCGCGCTCACCTTGCTCCCCGCCGCTGGGCCGAAGTCCGGGCCGTGGGCGGTGATGGTCATGCCCACCGGTGCGCCCGGCTCGACCGCCGGCGCGTCCGGCTCGACCTGGAGCGGGGCGAGCGATGGGTCCTTCGCGAGCCACCGCAGCGCGGAGTTCCAGAAGCGCATGTACGTCCGGTCGCCCTGGCCCGACTCGGCCGCCTGGAACCCCCAGCGCCACGAAGCGTCGGTGGCGACGGCGAGCGAGCGGCCCTGACCCACCTGCCGGACGGCGACGAGCGGCGCGGGCCGCCCCTCCGCCTGGACGGTCGGCGCCTCGAGCAACACCGTCGCGCCCTGGCCCGGGCCGAGGGGTCGGGTGGGGTTCACGGCCGTGACCGGTGGCAGGGAGGACCAGAGCGCCTCGCTCCCGCCCTCGCCGGTGACGAGGGCCGTGATCGGGTGCCGCCGGCCCTCGGGCGTCAGGCGGGCGCGCGCCTCGCCCTCGAACTGCGCGGCGCCGGAGAGGGGGTGGACCGGCAGGATCTCGTCGAGCGGCGTGTCGCCGTACCCGCCTCCGCCGAAGCTCTGCTCCCCGCCGACCATCGCCAGCGCGCCGCCCCCGCGGACGTATTCGCGGAGGTTGGGCAGGAAGCGCTCGATCTCCAGCCCGCGGTAGGGCCCGTAGGCGAAGTTCATGAAGACCACGGCGTCGAAGGTGCGGAGCTGCTCGCCGAAGATCTCGGTGACGGGGAAGGGGATGAGCGAGAGCTCCTCCTGCGGGCCGGGGCTGTCCGAGTTCGTCCGGAGGATGAAGAAGCTCACCAGATCGACGTTCGGGTCCTGCTTCAGGAGGCCGCGGAGGAAACGGACGTCCCAGCTCGGCCGGCCGGCGACGAGCAGCACCCGCACCCGGTCGCGGATCACGCGGAGGACGAAGGAGCGCGCGTTGTTCTCGACGATGACCTCGTCCGGCAGGGCGGGGGTGGAGACGGTGAATACGAACGTCCCGGTCTCGTCGGGCGAGAACGAGAGCGGTACGGTGTACGTGTCGCGGCCGGGCTCGAGCGTCACCCGCGCGGCGGTGACCACGTTCCCCTCGCGGCGGAGCACGACCTGGATCTCCTGTCCGGTGAACCCCCGCGCGCGCAGCGTGGCCTCGACGGTGATCTTGTTCCGCACGAAGGCGAAGTCGTCCGCGGCGACCCGCTCGACGGCCAGGTCCTTGGGCGCGTCCCGGCCGAGCGCCGCGACGTTCACCGGGAACCCGAGCCCCTGGAGCCGCTCCCGCGCCGCGGGGGAGAGGCCCTGGCCGAGGGCGGCGTTGTCCGTCCCGTCGGTCACGAGGAGCACGCCCGCGAGCTTCCGGCCGGTGCCCGCCGCCCCGCCGGCTCCCGCAGCCACCGCCTGGACGGCGCCGAGGAGGTCCGTCTTGCCGCCTGCCGCCGGCAGTCCCTGGCGCGCCGCCTCGGCCGCCGCGGGCGCGACGTCGCCGGCGAACCCGTAGTACTCGAGATCGACCCGGTCGGAGAGCCGCGCGAGGTCGCGTTCGTGCTCGCGCAGGAACGCCGCCGCAGCCTCCCCCCGGCTGGGCCCGCCCGGCTCCTCGGGGAACCGCATCGAGCGCGACGTGTCCACGAGCACCGCGAACCGGTTGCGGACGCGGGCGGTGCGCAGG
>JAEZXM010000402.1 GCA_023419875.1 Pseudomonadota bacterium
GGGCCGGGGCGCGCGACCGGCGCGGCGCCGGCCTCGTGCGGCTTCTCGAACGAGTCCCACTTCGAGTCCGAGGTGCCCGACACGCCCGAGACGCGCAGCGCGAAGTCGTCGGGGTTGGTCGCCTGGCGGAGCGCCTCCTCGTAGGAGATGAGGCTCGACTTGAGGAGGCCCATCAGCGACTGGTCGAAGGTCTGCATCCCGTAGGTGGTGTGGCCCTGCGAGATCGCGTCCGGGATCTCTTTCGTCCGGTCCTTGTCCTCGATGAGCTCGCGCACACGGGCGGTGGCGAGCAGCACCTCGATCGCCGGGACGCGGCCCTTGCCGTCGGCGCGAGGGACGAGGCGCTGGCTGATGACGCCTTTCAGCACCGAGCCGAGCTGGAGCCGCACCTGCTTCTGCTGGTACGGCGGGAACGCCGAGATGATCCGGTTGATGGTCTCGGTGGCGTCCAGGGTGTGGAGGGTGGACATCACGAGGTGGCCGGTCTCCGCGGCGGTGAGCGCGGTCTCGATGGTCTCGAGGTCGCGCATCTCGCCCACCAGGATCACGTCCGGGTCCTGGCGGAGGGCGCTCTTCAGCGCCTGGCCGAAGCTCATCGTGTCGACGCCCACCTCGCGCTGGTTCACGATCGACCGCTTGTCGCGGATGAGGAACTCGATCGGATCCTCGATCGTCATGATGTGGCAGGTCTCGGTGGCGTTGATGTGATCGATCATCGCCGCGAGCGTGGTCGACTTGCCGGAGCCGGTGGTCCCGGTGACGAGGATGAGGCCGCGCTGCTCCCCGGCGATCTTCTCGAGCACCTTGGGGAGCATGAGCTGCTCGATCGACTGGATCTTGAAGGGGATGACGCGCAGCACCACCCCCATGGTTCCGCGCTGCTGGAAGACGTTGACGCGGAACCGGCCGAGGCCGGGCACGCCATAGGCGAGGTCCACCTCGTTCGTCTGCTTGAACTTCTCCTTCTGGTAGTCGTTCATGATCCCGAAGCACATCCGCCCGATCTCCTCGGGCGGCAGCCGCCGCGCGTCCTTGAGCGGCACCAGGGCGCCGTCCACGCGGAACATGGGCGGGAGCCCGGCCTTCAGGTGGATGTCCGAGGCGCTCGCGCGGAGGGCGACCTGCAGGATCTCATTGAGTTCCATGCCTCAACGAGGTTAGCACCCCGATCCGGACAACACCAATGCCGGGTCCGCGGGACCGCACATGTAGGACCCGGTAGCGTCCGGCAATCGTCGGTCGTTTCACCATGGGAGAGCAGGGCGCCGCCCCGACGGACCACGGCCGACACGGCGCGCCGGGGTATGATCCTCTCCCACGCCCCGGAGGTCCGCACGTGACCCGCTGCCGTCGCTGGATCCTCGCCGCCGTCCTCGCCGCCGCCGCACCCGCGCCGCGCGCGCGCGCCGAGGACGCGAAGGGCACGTCGCCGCCGGTGAAGGAGCAGGTCAAGCGCGGGTTCAAGGAGACCGGCCGCGCGATCGGCCGCGGCGCGACCGCGGTGGGCCACCTCTTCCGCGACGGGGCGAAGGAGACCTGGAAGGCGTCCCGCCCCGGCCGCGAGAAGGTGAAGGAGTCCGGCCGCGAGGTCGGTCGCGGGGCGGCGCGCGCGGGGAAGGCCGTCGGCGGTGCCGCGACGGACGCCGGACGGAACGTGAAGTCGGCGGTGAAGGGCGAGGGCGAGGCGAAGTAGACGATCCGAGGGGGGACCATGAAAGAGCTCAGAGCGGTGTGGCCGTCGATCCTCGTGCTCGCGGCCCTGGGGCCGGTGCCGGCGCGCGCCGAGTGCGTCGTCGGGACACGGGTCCACGTCCGGGAGACGGCGCGGCCCGATGCGAAGGTGATCGCCACGATCCCCATCGCCGCCGAGGTACAGCGCGAGGAGGGGTCCGAGGCGGAGGGAGGATGGACCCGGATCGTCTTCTGGCGCGGCGAGGGGTTCCGAACCGGTCTGGAGCCGGCGGGGCGCGGCTGGGTCCGCGCCGAGCTCGTGGGCACGGAGTGCCCGTCGTACGAGCTCGCGATGGAGTCAGCGAAGGCCGAACCCGCGAAGGCGGCCTCCTCGTTCGAACGCGCGGCGGCCCTGGCCCGCTCCCGCCCCGAGCTGATCGAGGCGCTGGACGGGTGGGCGCGGGCGCTCAAGCGAGCGAAGGACCCGCGCGCCGCGGCCATCCGCGCCCAGCTCGAGACGGTGCGGGATCCGGCGCGGCTGCGCGGCGACGCCGACCCGGCGCTCGCGGTGGCGGTGCAGGCGAGCGAGGACGGGACGGCCACCGTGTACCCCTTGGCGTTCACGGGCCCGGAGCTCGTCCCGCTCCTCCGCTGGGAGAGCCAGGCGGAGGCAACGACGTTCCTCGTCCGCGAGCTGCACGCCGGCCGGACCTTCCGGATGGTGAACGGCGGGGTGATCACCATCGCCGCGGATCCGACCTTCGAGGCGTTCCAGTACCAGCTCCAGCGCAACTACAGCATCGAGGCCCACGGCCGGCTCGACGTGCCTCCCGGCGAGGCTCCCCTGAACGGAATCGCGTCGAGCGGCACCCTCCGCTCCGCACCCGGCCGCGCGCTCTCGGCCTCCGAGCAGCAGCAGCTCCGCCGGCTCGCCGACCCGGCCTTCCTCGCGCAATGCAAGGGCGCGCCCGACGCGGCGGCCGCCGCCCGGGCCGCCCTCGGCTCGGGCGTCGCGAGCGGGTGGGCGAAGGACCTGGACGGCGACGGCAAGGAAGAGCTCGTCGGCGTGGTCGAGTACCACGCGCCCTCGGATCGGCTCGTCGCCTACGTCCTCGTAGTCGCGGCGAATACGAAGGGTGAAGGGTACACGGTCCGTCACGTCGAGACGCACCTCAGCGAGCCCGGCGGAGAGGGCAAGGTGAGGTTCAGCCTCATGGGCACGGCCGACCTGAACGGCGACGGGAAGGAGGAGCTCGTCGTCCACACCTCGGGGCACATCACCGGGTCGATGGAGATCTTGATCCCGGTGGACCGAGGGTACCGACGCCTCGTGGTCGGGGAGTGGGCGAGCTGACGAGGAAACGCCCGCATCTTGGCCGAGGGTCCCACGACGGAAACGGCCGGCACCGCATCCGCGGGCCGGCCGTGAACGTCTCGAGAGGTCTCGCGCCTAGCGCTTCGAGAACTGGAACCGCTTGCGGGCCCCGGGGCGGCCGTACTTCTTGCGCTCGACGGCGCGGGCGT
>JAEZXM010000526.1 GCA_023419875.1 Pseudomonadota bacterium
GGTGACGATCGAGTACGTGATGATCGCCGGCGTGAACACCGGCCCCGAGGACGCTGCCGCGCTCGGGCAGATCCTCCGCGGCCTCCCCGTGCGGCTCAACCCCATCGCCGTCAACGACGCCACCGGCCGCCACCGGCCGCCCACCGAGGCCGAGTGGAACGACTTCCGCGATCTCCTCGGGGCCGCGCTGCCGGGGCAACCGATCGTGCGCCGTTACTCGGGGGGGCAGGACGAGCTGGCGGCGTGCGGGATGCTCGCGTCGAGCAGCCGGACCCACCCGCGCTGAGTGACCGCCGGCCGGCGCGCTACTCCTCGTCCTCCAGGTCCACGACCGGCAGGTCCTCGAGCAGCTCCATCCCTTCGAGGAGCTCGAGGTGCTCGATCACGGCTCGGTCCTCGGCCGAGATCGGCGGGAGGTCCCGGTCGGCGTCCGCGCGCACGGGCGGGCTCCTCTTCGCGTTCGGCTCCGGCTCCGGCAGCGGGCGCGGTTCGGCGGTGAGGGTCAGGGAGAGGAGGAGGGCGGCGATCATGGCGTCGCGGGTTCCTCGCCTCCCCTCCTGCGTCTCCACTCCTCGCGCACGCGCTCGCGTTCTTCGGGGGTGAGCTCGCGCCAGCGGCGGAGGTTCTCCCGGAACCGCTCCCGCTGCTCGGGCGAGGCCCGGAGGAGCGCCCGGATCGTCCGGCGGAGCTCGCGGCGGCGCTCGGGAGAGAGCTCGCGGAAGCGGCGGAACTGCTCCCGGATCTCCTGGCGCTCCCGGCGCGGCAGGCGCCGGAAGGCGGCCCAGTTGCGCCGGATCTCCTCCCGACGCTCGGGCGAGAGCGACCGGAACCGGCGGAGCGCCTGGGCGAGCTCCTCCTTGCGCCCCTGCGGCAGCGCCTGGTACGCCCGCCAGCGCTCCCGGAGCTGCTCCTTCTCCTCCGGGGAGAGCTGTTCCCACCGCTCGCGGGCGTCGGCGGGCGGCGGGGCGGCGGGCGGCTCCTCGGCGCGCGCCGGGAGGCTCGCGTGGGCGAGCAGGCCGACGAGGGCGGCGATGAGCGCGCGCCTCATGGCGTCGCCTCCCCGCGCAGGAGCTCGTCGAGCTGCGCGACCACGAGCGCGTCCTCGGGCGAGTCCACCGCCACCGCGCTCGCCGCCTCCCAGTCCTGGAGGAGGTCCAGCTCCGCGATCATCGCCCGGGTGTCCGCGCGAGCGCGGAACCAGAGGCCCGCGGGGAGCCCCACGGCGAGCACCAGCGCAGCGGCGCCGCCGGCCCATGCGAGGAGCCGGCCTCTCGGCGGCGCCGGCGCGAAGGTGTCGAGGAGCGCCCGGATTCCCCGCCGCCGCTCCCGCTCCGTCCGGAGCCGGGCCTCGAGCCGGGCGGCGAAGGCCGGCGGCAGCTCGGGGGCGGGCGCGAGGGCGCGAAGGGCCGCCACCGCGCCCCGGAGCCTCGAGAGCTCCTCGCGGCACGCAGGGCAATCCGCGACGTGCTCCTCGACCTCGGCGGCGCGCGCCGGCGAGAGCGCGCCGTCGAGGAGGGCGGTCAGGTCTTCCCTCGGGTGAGTCATCAGGAAACCTCCTCGGGCGCGAGCGCACCCGCCGCGGCCACGGTGGCGCGGTGCACGAGGGACTTCACGGCGGACACCGACGTCTCGAGCACCTGGGCGATCTCCTCGTACGAGAGCCCCTCGAACCGGCACAGCACGAGCGCCGCCCGCTGCTTGTCCGGGAGCCGCGCGAGGAGCGCCCGGAACGCGGCCTCGAGCGCCTTGCCCCGGACGACCTCCTCCGGGCTCGCTTCCCGGGAAGGGAGGGAGTCGGGGCCGTCGGCCTCGGGGTCCTCGCCGGCCGGCTCCGCGGGCCGCTCGTACGCGCCGCGGCGGACCTCGTTCAGGCAGTGGTTCGAGGCGACGCGGTAGAGGAAGGTCTGGAACCGGGCGGAGGGCTGGTACCGCTCGCGGGCGCGGTAGACCTTGAGGAAGACGTCCTGGGCGAGCTCCTCGGCGCGGGCGGTGTTCCGGACGAAGTGGTGGCAGAAGCGGAACATGGCCGGCGCGTGCCTCTCGTAGAGGGCCCGGAAGGCCCCCTCGTCGCCCCGCTGGAAGGCCAGCATCAGCGCCGCGTCGGGATCCGGTCCCATCCTGTCTTCTGGAACACGCCGGTCGCCCTCGGGTTGCGGTGGGCTACCAGGAGAATGCCTGGATCTTCAGTGACCTGTCAGCGCCAGGACCGCCTGGGTCCCCTTGTAGACGAGGGCGGCCACGATCGCCGAGGCCGGGATCGTGAGGATCCAGGCCCAGATGATCCGCCCCGCGACGCCCCAGCGGACGGCGCGCGTGCCCTTGGTGGCGCCCACGCCGACGATCGCGCCGGTGATGGTGTGCGTGGTCGAGACCGGGATGCCCGCGTGGGCGAGGGCGAGGATGGTGACGCCGCCGCCGGTCTCGGCGCAGAAGCCGCCGATCGGCTGGAGCTTCGTCAGGCTGTGGCCCATCGTCTTCACGATGCGCCAGCCGCCGAACATCGTGCCGAGCGCGATCGCCGCCTGGCACGCGAGCACGACCCAGAGCGGCACGGGGAGGTGGCCGCGAAGGGCGTCGGCGTGGTCCACCCAGATCGATCCGTAGAGGATCACGGTGATGATCCCCATGACCTTCTGCGCGTCGTTCGTGCCGTGGCTGTAGCTGAAGACCGCCGCGGAGACGAGCTGGAGCCGGCGGAACCAGCGGTCCACCCGGGCGGGCGTGCTCCTCCGCACGATCCACGCCGTGACGACCATCATTCCCGAGCCCAGCGCGAGGCCGATGACCGGCGAGAACACGATGAAGAGGACGATCTTCCACACGCCGCTCGAGATGAGGCCGGAGGGGCCGAGCGCGACGAGGCACGCTCCGACCATCCCTCCGGCGAGCGCGTGGGAGGACGAGGAGGGCAAGCCCCACCACCAGGTGAGCAGGTTCCAGACGATGGCGCCCACCAGGGCGGCGAAGATGAACGCGAGCACCCAGGCCGGCCCCTGGACCTTGAGCGACTCGAAGTGGACGATGCCCGTCCCCATGGTGGCCGCGACCCGCAGGTCCCCGCCCCAGAGCACCGGCGCGGCCGCGATGAAGTTGAAGAAGGCGGCCCAGGCGACCGCCGCGAGGGGCGAGAGCACGCGGGTCGAGACCACCGTCGCGATCGAGTTCGCCGCGTCGTGGAAGCCGTTGATGAAGTCGAAGATGAGCGCGGTGACGACGAGCGCGACGACGATGATGAAGATCATGGCGGCGAAGCGTCAGGCGTGCTCGAGCACCACACCCTCGACCACGTTGGCGACGTCCTCGGCGCGGTCGGTGGCGCCCTCGATGAGGTCGATGATCTCCTTCCACTTCACGACGGTGAGCGGGTCGTTGCCCCGCTTGAAGAGCTTGGCCATCGTGCGGCGGGTGAGGTTGTCCGCCTGGTTCTCGAGGGAGTTGATCTCGCGGCAGCCGGCGAGCACGATCTCCGGGTCCTTGCGGAAGGTCCGCAGGCCCCGCACCACCTCGGCCATCTTCTCCGCCTGCGCGACGAGCACCGCCGCGAGCTCACGCGCCTCCGGGATGATCTGGTCGATGTCGTAGAGGGCGATGCGCGAGGCGGCCGCGTCGGCGAGGTCGATCACGTCGTCGATCCGGGAGAGCAGCCGGTGGATCTCGCCCCGGTCGAACGGGGTGATGAACTGGGTGTGCAGGCGCGCGAAGGCGCGGTGGGTGATGTCGTCCGCCCGGTGCTCGATCTCCTTCAGCGCCGCGACCTTCTCGGGGACGGAGGTGAAGTCCTCGAGCAGGTCCTTGAGGGCCTTCGTCCCCTCGACCACGGCGTCGGCCTGGGCCTCGAAATCCGAGAAGAAGTCGTCGGACTTCGGCATGAGCCTCTCGAGCAACGTCATCGCGTGTGGACCTCTCCAGATGTGACGGACGCGGCACCTTACCGTGTCCCGGACGCGGCTGCTCATGGTTCCGGAAGGGCCTCCTGCCGCACCCGCCCAAGCATCCGGCATGAAGGGGGGACCCCAATGGTTTCGGGAGCATCGGAGCACTTGTGCCCGGGCTCTCCCACCTGTAACGGTTGGCGTTCACACCGACCGACAACCATATTCGCCCGCCCCGACCGACTCGACGTCCGGGCTCGGATCCCCCCGGATACTGGCGGGCCTGGAGATCGCGACCGCGCATGCGCTTTCGCGTCAAGATCGGCCTCGTCCTGCTCGCGGTCGGCGTCCTGCCGGTCGCGCTCCTCGGCTTTGCGTCCTGGACCGTGAGCCGCGACGAGCTGCAGCGGACCGTGGGCCGGATGCAGACCCAGGCCGCGGGCGACCTCGCGCTCTTCACCGACCGCTTCGTCGCGAACTCGGTCGAGCGTCTGCGCCTCGCGGTCGCGCCGATCCTGTTCGACGACTACAGCCTCGGCGAGCTCTCCGCGGTCCTCTCCCTGCCGTACCGGCAGCTCCCCTTCGTCTCGATCCTGGCGGTCGTGAACGACGACAGCGCCCCGGTCGCGGGCCCGGTGTTCGTGGATCGCGCGGCCGACGGCGAGGCCGGGCGGGAGGCGATCGCGCCCGCCGACCTCGACCTCTTCGTCGCCCACCTGCCACGCGCGCCGCAGGCGGCGGGCGGGACCGCGCTCTCCGCCCCGTACCGGCGCGACGGCCCGCTGAAGCTCGCCGTGGCCCTGCGGATCGGGACGCATCGCACGCTCGCCGCGGAGATCACGCTCCGCGAGGTGGAGGAGCGCCTCGAGGAGCTCTCCGCGTCCGGGACGCTCGCCTACCTCGTGGGCGCGGACGGCGCCCCGATCGCCGGGGCCGCGGGAGCGCTCACCGGCGACGAGCGGTACCTGGCCGAGGTCGGGTTCGAGAAGGCGCAGGCCTGGTCGCGGCTCCTCGTCCGGGCGGACGGGCAGCGCTGGCTCGCGGCCTTCGCCCCCGTGCCGCGTCTTCGCTGGGGAGCGGTGGTGGCCCAGCCGATGTCCGTCGCCTTCCGGGCGGCGGAGACGCTCCGGACGTACACGCTCTGGGCGGCGCTGGGCGCCGTGGCGGTCGCGCTCGCGATCGGGTTCGCGCTCGCGCGGACGGTGACGCGCCCGGTGGCGGGGCTCTCGTCAGCCGCGTCGGCGCTCGCCGAGGGGCGGTACGAGGATCTCCCCGAGCCGAGGCCCGGCGGCGACGAGCTCGCCGACCTGGCCCGCGCCTTCCGCCGGATGTCGGCCGAGATCCGCCGCCGAGACGAGGAGATCCACGGCTGGAACCGGGAGCTGCAGCGGCGCGTGGGCGAGCGGACCGCGGAGCTCAAGGCGGCGGAGGACCAGATCCTGCGCACCCGGCGGCTCGCGGCGCTCGGCTCGCTGGGCGCCGGCCTCGCCCACGAGCTCAACAACCCCATGACGGCGATCGTGGGGTACCTCGCCATCCTCAGGAAGCACCTCCCCGCCGGTGGGCCCGCGGCCGAGATGATCGCCGCCGCCCAGGAGCAGGCCGGCCGCGTGACGCGGGTCGTGGAGGAGCTCCGGAGCTTCGCCGACCAGGAGCGGACCCTTCACGGGCAGCCGTTCCCGCTGTGCCGCCCGGTGCAGGACGCCCTGTCCCTCTACGAGCACCGCTTCCGCGCCGCCGGCATCCGCGTCTCCACGCGTTTCGAGGACCCGCTCCCGGACGCCCAGGGCGATCCGGTCCAGATCCAGCAGGTCGTCGCCCATCTCCTCGACAACGCCCTCAACGCCATGCCCGGGGGCGGCGCCCTCGAGGTCACCGTCAACTCGATCGCCGGTGACGCCCTGCGCCTGCGGATCGCGGACACCGGCAAGGGCATCCCCGTCACCATCCGCGAGCGGATCTTCGATCCGTTCTTCACCACCAAGGACGACCCGGAGCGGATCGGGCTCGGCCTCTCGGTCTCGCACAGCATCGTCGAGGCTCACCACGGGCGGATCGTGGTGGACAGCGCCGAGGGCCTCGGCGCGGCCGTGACCGTCCTCCTGCCCGCGGCCACCGCGGCGCACCTCGCGTGAGGCACCCGTGACCTCGAACGGACCGTGGCGCGGCATCGTGGACGCGGAGCTCCTCGCCCCCGCGCTGCTGCACGAGCTGAAGCAGCCGCTCACCGGCGTGGACGCAGCCGCGGCGCTCCTCGAGCGCGCGCTGGGGACGCACCTCACGGCGCGCGAGGAGTGGCTCCTCCTCCGCCACCAGATCCTCCGGCTCGCCGAGGTGATGGGCGAGTACGACGCGCTCTTCCACGCGGGGGAGTCGCACGAGGCGATCTTCGACGTGGGCCCCGTGGTCGCCCGGGCGGTCCAGCTCCTCGCGCACCGCGTCCGCCCGCTCGCCCGCCGCTTCGCCCTCGTCGGCGTCGAGCTGCCGGCGCAGGGCTTCGGCTCCTCGGCGGCGGTGGTCCACGCCTCGACCAACGTGCTCGGAAATGCGCTCGACGCCGTCGAGGGGGCGGGCCGGGACGCGCGCGTGGCGGTGCGGGTGGTCGGCGGATCGGGGGCCCCGGTCCAGATCCGGGTCTCGGACGAGGGGCCCGGGATCCCCGAGGCCGTGCGCGGGCGTCTGTTCGAGCCGCGGTTCAGCACCAAGCCCCCGGAGCGCGGGACCGGCCTCGGGCTGCACCTCTCCCGGCGGCTCATGGCCCGGTTCGGCGGCGAGGTGTTCCTCGTCGATCCCGGCGACCCCGGCCGGCTGCCCTGGGCGGCGACCGAGTTCTGCATCTCCATCCCGCCGCCGCCAACGAGGGAGCCATGACGCGCCGGCGCCTCCGCCTCGTCCTGTCCGCGGTCGGGGTCGCGCTCCTCGCGGCCACCGCCGCCGTCGGCGAAGAGATCCGCGCGATCCCGCCTGGGGCCGCCGAGAAGAAGGCGGCGGCCGCCGAGCCGGTCCGGCCCCGCCTCGCCGCCTGGCGCGACGGGGCCCGGCCGCCCGGGGAG
>JAEZXM010000531.1 GCA_023419875.1 Pseudomonadota bacterium
CGGCCGGCCCGTGCCGCTCGGCGAGGTGGAGGCCGGCGAGGAGCAGCGGCACCGCACCGGCATCGGCGAGCTCGACCGCGTGCTGGGCGGCGGCGTCGTGCCGGGGTCGCTGGTGCTCCTCGGCGGCGATCCCGGGATCGGCAAGTCCACGCTCCTCCTCGCCGCCCTCGACCGGCTCGCGGCGGCGCGGCCGGAGCGGCCGGTGCTCTACGTCTCGGGCGAGGAGTCCGCGCGCCAGGTGAAGCTCCGCGCCGACCGGCTTCGCGTCCGCGCCGGGAACCTCCGCGTGCTCGCGGAGACGAACGCGCAGGAGGTGCTCCGGATCGCCGAGCCGCTCGCGCCGGCGGCGGTGGCGATCGACTCCATCCAGACTCAGTACCTCCCCGAGCTGCCGAGCGCCCCCGGCACCGTCACCCAGATCCGCGAGGCGACGGCCCGGTTCATGGCGTACGCGAAGACGACCGAGACCCCCGTCTTCCTCGTCGGCCACGTGACCAAGGACGGCGCCATCGCCGGACCGCGCGTCCTCGAGCACATGGTGGACACGGTCCTCTACTTCGAGGGTGGCGGCGCGCACCCGTACCGCGTGCTCCGCGCCCACAAGAACCGCTTCGGGTCGGCGAGCGAGATCGGCGTCTTCGAGATGCAGGCGGGCGGCCTCGCCGAGGTGCCGAACCCGTCGCAGCTCTTCCTCGCCGAGCGCCCGCAGGACGCGCCCGGGAGCGCCGTCACCGCCGTGCTCTCCGGCACCCGGACCGTGCTGGTGGAGGTGCAGGCCCTGGTCGCGCAGGTGGGCCACGGCGGCTCGGCCCGGCGGACGGCGCTCGGGATCGACGGCAACCGCGTCGCCCTGCTCGCCGCCGTCCTCGACAAGAAGGTCGGGCTGGAGCTCGCCGGTTGCGATCTGTTCCTCAACGTGGCCGGCGGCCTCTCGGTGGACGATCCCGCCGCGGACCTCGCGGCGGTCATGGCGCTCGCCTCCAGCTTCCGCAACCGTCCCCTCCCCGCCCGCGCGCTCTTCGTCGGCGAGGTCGGCCTCGCCGGCGAGGTTCGCGCCGTCTCGCAGCCCGAGGTCCGGCTCGCCGAGGCCGCGAGGCTCGGCTTCACCCACGCCTTCCTCCCGGCCGCGAGCGCCCGCCGCTGCGAGGCGCCGAGCGGGATCGCGGTCGAGGGCGTCGCCACCGTGCAGGAGGCGCTCGACCGAGTGGAGTGAAACGCCCACATGCCGCGCGCCGCGCGGGTGTGCGAAGCTCCGGGAGGGGACACAACGTATGCGCACGCTCGTGCTGACGATGCTCGTCGCCGTGGGGATCTCGGGTTCGCTTCCCTCGCGGGCGGAGGAGGGAGCCTGGGGCGAGGAGATCGAGGAGTCCGACGCCCGCGTCGTCGACCCGAAGAAGGAGGCCGACATCCGGAAGCTCATCGCAGCGACCGGCGAGGTCGCGCTCGCGCGCCAGGCGATGGCCCAGATGCGCGTCAGCCTGCAGCAGCTCGTGCCGGAGACGCCGGATTCCTTCTGGGACGAGTTCATGGACGAGGTGAAGGACGAGGAGCTGATCGCGCTCCTCGTCCCGATCTACGACCGCCACCTCTCGCACGAGGACGTGAAGGCGCTGCTCGCCTTCTACACGAGCCCGGCCGGGCGGCGGGTGATCAAGGCGTTGCCCTCGATCGCGGCCGAGTCGATGAAGGCCGGCGAGACCTGGGGCCAGCAGATCGCCATGCGCGTGATGCGCCGCGTGCAGCAGCGCGAGCACGCCGCGAAGGACGAATAGGCGGCGCTGGGCTCCCGCGCGAAGGGCACGCGCGATGGGCGGTCAGGCCGCTCTGCCCGCCTCGCGCCCGGACTGGCGCCGCGCTCGCCAGGCCCGGCACGCCGCGCAGTCCACCTTCTCGTTCGCGCCCGCGGCGGCGTCGGCCTTGAGGCGCACGACGCCGGAGCCGTCGAGCAGGCACCGCGCCGGCGCGCCCGTCCGCGAGAAGCCGTGCCGGAGCGGCAGCACGCCGTTCGAGCGCCACGGGATGATGCCGTCCCGGGTGATCTCGATCGGCTTCGCGCCCGTCAGCACCGCCCGTACGAGCCGGGAGCTCCCCGCGAGCGGCTCGACCGGAAGCTCCTGGCCGAGGAACTTGCGCCGCTCGGCGCGGCGCGCGGCCGCGTCCGGTTCGGGGTGGGTCGGGACGGAACGAAGTTTCCTCACGGTTACGTCCTCCTCGGCGCCGGCGACATGCGGGCGATCCGGAGCGGTCCGGATGGGAGGGAGGAGAGCATCCTACGTGCCAGTGGCCCCTGCGAGATCGGACGGCCAGAGTCCGGGCCCTTGGCCGCCTGTCGCGTGGCGTGACGACACGCGCGGGTGGTTCGCTGCGAAGACGAGGTGGCGCCCCCGTGCGAAGCGCGCGACATCGCGTGGAATGGTGACCCCGCTCGGCCGCGCCCCGCGCGGGGAAGAACACGCTTGGCGCTTCGTCGCGACCACTCGACAATGGCGCCATGTCACGACGCGCTCTGCGCCGCCTCGCCCTCGCCCTCGCTGGCCTCTCCCTGCTCGCGCTGGCCGCGCTCCTCGCCCGCCGGGTGCTCGGCGAGGATGCAGGCCCGGTCCTCGCGCTCGTCCACGCGCGCCTGGTGGACGGCACCGGCGCCGCGCCGATCCCCGACGCGACGGTCCTCGTCCGCGGTGATCGGATCGCGAAGGCCGGGCCGGCCGACCGGATCCGGGTGCCCAGGGGCGCGCGCGTCGTCGACCTCGCAGGCGCGACGCTCCTGCCGGGCCTCGTGAACGCCCACGTCCACGTCGCCTACGACGCCGACCGCCTCCGCGCCTTCGCGGCGGCGGGCGTCACCACCGTGCGCGACCTCTCCGCGCGCGACGCGGACGGGTTCCGCGCGCGCACCGACACCCTCAACGCCGACCCGCACAACGCCTTCGTGATCGCCGCGACACCGATCCTCACCGTGAGCGGAGGCTACGGCCACTCGTACGCGGACACGCCCGAGGAGATGCGCGCGCTGGTCGACCGGTACGTGGCCCGGGGCGCGGACGTCGTGAAGACGTCGCTCGAGATGGACCTCCAGGGCCGGAGCTGGGAGCTCCCTGCGCCGGAGATCACCGCCGCCCTGGTCGAGGCGGCGCATGCCCGCGGGAAGAAGGTCTCGGTGCACGTGTCCCGATCGTACCTGCTCGCGCTGGCGGTGGAGGCGGGGGTGGACGACGTCGCCCACATGGCGGTGACCCCGGCCGAGGACGCCCTCCTTGCGAAGATGGTGGCGCGCGGGATCGCGTGGGTGCCGACCCTGGAGCTCTGGAGGTGCGTGAGCAGGCAGCACCACCTCCCGTGGGACGGGGCCGCGGCGGAGAACCTGGGACGCTTCCACCGGGCCGGCGGGGTGGTCGCGATGGGCACCGACTTCCAGGGCTACGACCATTGCGACTGGGATGGTGCGCTCCCGCTCACCGAGCTCCTCGCCATGCAGGAGGCCGGGCTCTCGCCGATGGACGTGCTGGTGGCCTCGACCCGGAAC
>JAEZXM010000548.1 GCA_023419875.1 Pseudomonadota bacterium
CTCCCCGGGAGCGTGGCGGCGCTCGGGGTCCGCGGCGGTCACGGCCTCGAGGCGCTCTTCGCGCTTTCCGCCGCCGGCCGGTTCGCGAGCGCATTCCTCGCCCTCCGGATCCGCGAGGAGGGCGCGCGTTCGCTCGGCGAGCTGCACCGCGCCGCGACGGGCGCGGCGCTCGGTGCCCTCGCGGAAGCGCGGGTGCGCGTGCGCGGCGGGCGCTAGTGCCTGAAGCTCTCCCAGCCGCCGCGGTCCTCGATCCCGAGGCCCTTGACGGGCTGCACGCGCTCGACGTCCATCCACTCGTCGGTCGGCATCCGGATGGCGTCCTCGTGGGTGCCGCCGCGCATCACCAGCCACGGCTCGCGCGCCAGCTCCGCGTCGACGTAGATCGGCAGGCCGAACAGCCCGAGCGGTGGCTCGGCCCCGGCCTCGCACGGGTCGAAGCGCGGCGCGAACTCGCCCTCGGGGGCGAGGTCCGCGCTGATCGCGCCGGTCGCGAGGGCGAGCGCGCCGAGGTCGACCTTGCGGTCGGCCGCGACGACGGCCAGGACGAGCTCGCCGTCCAGGCTCACCACCACCGTCTTCGCGACCCGCATGCCGCTGACGTGCTCGGCGGCCGCGAGCCGCTGAGCGGGAATCGCGCGGGGATGGGCCCTGTGCTCGGACGCCGGGTGATGCTGCTTCAGGTACTGATCGACGCGCTCGGGGATCATGGCCGCCTCCGCGAAGGGGTTCACCCGAGGCACTAATCATCGCCGCGCGAATGAGCGAGGGGGGTGCGGCGGACCAGGCGGGCGGGGAGCGGATCCCGTGAGCGCCCGTTTCGGGCGCCGCTCGTTCATGCCTCGACGGGCGGAGTGGAAGGCGTGGCGTCCTGCGGCGGCGCACCCTGGCGGGCGGCCCGCAGCGAATCCAAGGAGTAGAGCGCGAGGGCGCTCCAGATGCAGGCGAACGCGATCCCGTGCGCCCGGGTGAACGCCTCTCCGTAGACGAGCACCGCGAGCAGGAACTGCAGCGTCGGGGTGACGTACTGGAGGAGGCCCACGGTCGAGAGCGGCAGGTTGCGGACGCCGAGCGCGAACCAGACGAGCGGGACGGCGGTGACCGGCCCCGCCGCCACGAGGAGGAGGGTCGTCCACGGATCTCCGCCGAAGGCCCCGGTTCCGCGGGCGGCGAGGATCGCCACGTGCCCGAGGGCGAGCGGAGCGAGGAGCGCGGTCTCGGCGAGCAGGCCGCCGACGGGGTCCACGCCGGCGCGCTTTCGCACGAGGCCGTACAGGCCGAAGGTGAGGGCGAGCACGAGCGGCAGCCACGGGAGCTCGCCGCGATCGGCGACCAGCGCCCCGACGCCGACGGCGGCCAGCGCGATCGCCCATCCCTGGACCCGGCGCAGCCGCTCGCGCAGGAAGACGACGCCGAGGAGCACGCTCACGAGCGGGTTCACGAAGTAGCCGAGGCTCGCCTGCAGGACCCTTCCCGCCTGGACCGCCCAGATGTACGTGCCCCAGTTCGCGGCGATGAGGGCGGCGCTGGTCACGAGGAGGAGGCGCGTGCGCGGTCCGAGCGCGTGGAGGGTGGTCGCCCAGCGGCCGAGGAGCGGGGTGGCGACCGCGAGCAAGACCACCGACCAGACCACGCGATGGGAGAGGACCTCCACGGCGGGGACGTGCCGGAGCGCCTTGAAGTACACGGGGAAGAACCCCCAGGCGACGTACGCGAGCAGGGCGAAGGCGAGGCCGCGGGAGCGCGAGGGCACGGCGCAGGATAGGCTCGAGAGGGGCTCCTGGGCATCGGGCATCCGGCCTCAGGCCTCGGACGTCCGTACGTCCTTCCTGAGGCCCGAAGCCCGAAGCCTGAAGCCAAAGGGGGATCGAGCGTTCTATTCTCACGCGGGAGAGGTGTCTCATGCCCAACGCAGACTGGAAGAGCATCTGCTGCCCGGTCGACTTCTCCGACGCGTCGCGAGCGGCCATGGAGGTGGCGGCCGACCTCGCGCGCCGCGGAGGGGCCTCGCTCACGTTGCTCCACGCCTACCCGGTCCCGGGCTACACCTTCCCGGACGGCTCGGTGGTCGCGAGCCCGCGCATGCTGCAGGAGCTCGCCGACCAGTCCGCGCGGCACCTGGGCGAGTGGAAGAAGCAGGCGGAGGCGCTGGGCGCCCTCGACGTCCGCGTGGAGACGGTGGTGGGCGAGCCCGCTGCGGAGATCGTCGCGTTCGCGCGCGACCGCAAGGTGGACCTTCTCGTGCTCGGCACGCACGGGCGGACCGGCATCGAGCACGCGCTGATGGGCTCGGTGGCGGAGCGGGTCGTGCGCAGGGCGCGCTGCCCGGTGTTGACGGTGCATCCCAACGCGTGACCAACGGAGACGACGGAATGGCGGATCTCACCACGAGCTTCATGGGCCTCACGCTTCCCACCCCGCTGGTGCTCGGGAGCTCGGCGCTCTCGAACCGGATCGAGAACCTCCAGATGGCCGAGGGACACGGCGCCGGCGCGGTCGTGCTCCGTTCGCTGTTCGAGGAGCAGATCGAGGCTGCCGACAGCGCGCTCCAGGAGGAGCTCTCCCGTGGCGCCGAGTCGAGCCCCGAGGCCCGGACGTTCTTTCCCCCGCAGCGGGTCGGGCCGCACGACTACCTCGCGTTTCTCGGCAGCGCCAAGAAGGCGCTCCAGATCCCGGTGATCGCCAGCCTGAACTGCGTCGCCCCGGGGAGCTGGACCGAGTACGCGAGGGAGATCGAGTCCGCGGGCGCGGACGCGCTGGAGGTGAACGTCTACTCGGTCGAGGCCGACCCGGCGAAGAGCGCGTCGGACGTGGAGAAGCGCTACCTCGACGCGGTGGCGGAGGTGAAGACCTCGGTCTCCATCCCGGTGGCGGTGAAGCTCTCGCCCTTCTTCAGCTCGCTCGCCAGCTTCGTGTCGAGGCTCGACGGTCTGGGCGTGAACGGGCTCGTCCTCTTCAACCGCTTCCTCCAGCCCGACATCTCGCTGGAGCGGATGGCGGCCGTCCCGAGCATGACCCTGTCGTCGCCCTCGGAGTCGCTCCTGCCGCTCCGCTGGATCGCCCTCCTGTACGGGCGGACACGCGCCCAGCTCGCCGCATCGACGGGCGTCTACGACGCGGCGGGCGTGGTGAAGCAGCTCCTCGCCGGCGCGCAGGTGGTGCAGCTCGCCTCCGCGCTCGTGAAGAACGGCATCCCGCACCTCGGCAAGGTGGTCGCGGGCCTGGATGACTGGCTGGAGAGTCGAGGCGCGGGGAGCGCGGACGAGATCCGCGGCGCGCTCTCCCAGCGTGAGATCCACGATCCGGCGGCGTTCGAGCGGGCGCAGTACGTGCATCTGATCCTGTCGCAGAATATCTGAAGGCCAAGAGATGGAACGCCCGCGCCGCGCGCCACCCGAGGAGCCTGATCCACACGGATCCGGGGCGGGGCCGCCGGCGGGCGAACGCCATTCGCTCGGCCAGAGCTTCGGCTGGGCGTGGGCGGGCCTCGCGGGCGCGGCGGTGCGCGAGCGCAACATGCGCATCCACCTCGCGCTCGGGGTCCTGGCGAGCGCGGCGGCGAGCCTCCTTCCGGTGAGCGGCGCGGAGCGGGCGCTGCTCCTGCTCGCGGTCGCCCTGGTCGTCGCGGGCGAGGCGGCCAACTCCGCGCTCGAGGCGGTGGTGGACCTCGTCTCCCCGCAGTGGAACGTGCGCGCGCGGGTGGCGAAGGACGCGGCCGCGGGCGCGGTGCTCGCGCTCTCGGGGGGGAGCGTCGTGGCCCTCGTTGCGATCGTGCTGCCGGCGCTCGAACACGTCGGCGACGGCTGGCCCGCGCTGACCACGGGGGCGG
>JAEZXM010000562.1 GCA_023419875.1 Pseudomonadota bacterium
GCCCGGAGCCGCCGGAGCGCCGGCGGCAGCCGGAGCCCCCGGCGCGCCGGGAGCGCCCGGAGCACCCGCAACCGCCGGAGCGCCAGGGGCGCCCGGAACGGCCGCAACGCCCTCCGCGCCGGGAACGGCCGCGACGGGAGCGACGACCTCTTCCTTCTCGGGCACGGCGACGAAGGCCACCACGTAGTCCGTGGTGTAGCGGAACTTGCAGCCCTCGGGCGCCTTCACCTCGGAGATGTGGAGGGCGTGGCCGATCTTGAGCTCGGTGACGTCCACCTCGATCTTGATCGGGATCCGGTTGGGCAGCGCCTCGACGAGGATGTCGTGGGCGGCGAGCGAGAGGATGCCGCCCTCGGCCTGGCCGGCGGCCCTGCCGACGGTCTCCACCGGCACGTGCACCTTCACCGGCTTGTCCATCTCGACCTCGAGGAAGTCCGCGTGGAGCAGCTCGCGGCTCACCGGGTCGACCTCGTACTCCTTGAAGAGGACGTGCTTCTCGGGCGCGCCGTCCAGCTTCAGGGTGAGGATGGTGTTGAAGCGGTGCGGGGTCTCGATCGCCTTCATGAGGAGGGCGGGATCGATCGCGACGTGGGCGGGACCCGTCTCGCCACCGTAGACGACGGCGGGGATGAGACCCTTGGCACGCAGCCGCCTCGCCGGGCCCTTGCCCCGCGAGTCGCGCTGCGCCGCATTGAGGACGTTGTCGGCCATCTGCTCCTCCCAATGGACTCGCCGTCCGCCTTCGGACGGGAGGGGCCTTTCGCGTGTGCTCTGGCCCTGGGTGGTGGGGGCCCGGCGACGCTCGCCGAGCCGGAAGAACGCGCGTTCCTAACGGAAATCCCGCGTGTCGTCAAGGACGAGGATACGCCCCGGCCCCCGGGGAGGCATACCCGGCGGACCGCTCACCCATCGAGCACCTGCCGGACCCGCTGGAGCAGCGCCGAAGCCGTGAACGGTTTCTGGAGGTAGTCCGGTGTTCCCCCTTCCAGCCCCCGCTCGGCCACGGCCTGGCGCGAGTAGCCGGAAACGAACAGCACCCGCAGCCCCGTCCTTCGCTCGGCGAGCATGCGGGCGAGCATCGGCCCGGTCATGTCGGGCATGACGACGTCGGAGACGACGAGGTCGAGCTCCGCGCTCCCGGCGAGCTCGAGCGCCTCCCGGGCGTCGGCGGCCACGAGCACCCGATACCCGGCGTCCCGGAGCGTGCGGCTCGTGATCGATCGTACGAGCGGCTCGTCCTCGACCACCAGGATGGCCTCACTCCCGCCCACGCGGTCCGGCGAGGAGGGCGAGGAGGGCGGCAGGGCGGGCTGTGCGCAGCGTGGAAGTCGGATCTCGAAGGTGGTGCCCACGCCGGGCTCGCTCTCGACCTGGATCTTGCCCCCGCTCTGGGCGACCACCCCGTAGACCGTGGCGAGGCCGAGCCCTGTTCCCGCCCCCGGCTCCTTGGTGGTGAAGAACGGCTCGAAGACGTGCGCCTTCACCTCCTCCGACATCCCCATCCCGTTGTCTCGAACGAGGAGCTTCACCCATCCCGCGGGTTCGCCGGTGCCGGCCTCGGGCGACCCCGCCGGCCCGGCGACGTTGCTCGCATGGATGGTGAGCCGGCCTCCGCGAGGCATCGCGTCCCGCGCATTGATCGCCAGGTTCATGAGCACCTGCTCGAGCTGGCTCGGGTCGCACAGCACGGGCCAGAGCCCGGGCTCCGCCTCCACCCGCAGCTCCAGGTCCTCGCCCAGAAGGCGGCGCAGGAGCTTCTCGCTCCCGCGCAGCACCGCCCCCAGATCGGTGGGGGCGGGGGCCATCACCTGTTTGCGGGCGAAGGCGAGGAGCTGGCGGACGAGATCGCGGGCGCGCTCCCCCGCGGCGGCGATCTGCTCGACGTCCTCCGCGCTCGCGGGCCGGCCCGCGGCCGCGTCGTCCCGCAGGACCTCGGTGCAGCTCAGCACCACGGTGAGGAGGTTGTTGAAGTCGTGGGCCACGCCGCCGGCCAACCTGCCGAGGCCCTCCAGCTTCTGGGCCTGGAATACCTGATCCCGCAGCGCCCGCTCGGCGGTCACGTCGCGTGCGATGCCGGTGACCCCGACGATCGCTCCCCCGTCGTCGCGCATCGGCGCCCAGTGGCTCTCGAAGACGAGCGCGCCGATCCGGTTCTCGGAGACGAACGTCTCGCCCGAGAGGGCGCGCCGGAAGTCGGAGAGGACGCCTGGGTACGCCCCGAACAGCTCCTCCACCCGCCGGCCCACCGCCTCGCCGGGCCGCAGCCCCAGCGCCGCGAGCCCGAGCCCCTCGGACAGGGCGAAGACCCCCTCGTCGTCGAGCGCCCACTGCACCACCGGCACGCTCCGCAGGACCGCCCGGAGGCGAGCCTGGGATTCGAGGAGCCGCCGCTCCGCGGACAGGTTGGCGTGCAGGCTCTGTTCCGTGCGTTTACGCTCGGTGATGTCCTGAAACGCGGCGGCCATCTCGCCACGGCGGGTCTGGAAGGCGTGCACCTCGAAGGCGCCGGCGATCCGCCCGTGCTCGAAGCGGACCTGCTCCGCGTTCCAGGCCGTGCCTTCGCGAGCCGCTTCCCGGTAGCGGGCCGGGACCTCGGTGTCGCAGAGCGGCGGAAAGGCCTCCTCGATCGTGAGGCCGACGAGGTCTGCGTTGTGGATGCCGAGGATGCGGTCCGCCGCCGGGTTCGCTCCGGTGAAGACGAGCCGTCCGTTCCGCTCCAGCCGGTAGAAGTGCAGGCCGAAGGGCGCGGCTTCGGCCAGCGCACGGAACGGCCCCTCGACGCCTCGCGGCCGGGGAGCAGATCGGTGCCGGGTTCGGCGCACCGTCTTGCTCCTGGGCCCCCGCCGGTGCGCCATGCGGGACCGATTCTACCCGTGGTTCACCCGCGGGAGATACCCTGGCCACACGCAGTCACCGGCATCGAGCCCTGGCGTCCGCGTGACCTGCCCTGGATGGGCAGGGAGAAGCTCAGACGAACAGCGAGCTGAGCGAGTCCGCCGAGTGAATCCGTCTGATCGCTTCGGCGAGCAGCCCGGCGACCGACAGCACCCGGATCTTGGGGCACTCGGCGGCGGCGGGCGAGAGCTGGATCGAGTCGGTGATCACCACCTCCTCGATCGGGCTCTTCCAGATCCGCTCCACCGCCGGGCCGGAGAGGACGCCGTGGGTGGCGTACGCGAAGACCCGCAGCGCGCCCTTGTCCACGAGCGCGTTCGAGGCCTGCGAGAGCGTGCCCGCGGTGTCGATCATGTCGTCGAGCAGGACCGCGCTCTTCCCCTGGACCTCGCCGATCACGTTCATGATCTCGGCGACGTTCGGCTTGAGCCGCCGCTTGTCGACGATGCCGAGGGTGGCGCCGAGCCGCTTCGAGTACGCGCGCGCCCGCTCCGCGCCGCCCGCGTCCGGGGAGACGATGACCACGTTCTGCGAGTCCCCGTCGAACCGCCGGCGCATGTGCTCGAGCAGCACCGGTGCGGCGTAGAGGTGGTCGAAGGGCAGGTTGAAGAAGCCCTGGATCTGGCCTGCGTGCATGTCCATCGACATGACGCGGGTGGCGCCGGCCGCGGCGATGAGGTCGGCGACGAGCTTCGCGGTGATCGGCACGCGCGACTGGCTCTTCCGATCCTGCCGCGCGTAGCCGTAGTACGGGATGACCGCGCTGATGGAGCCGGCGGACGCGCGCTTCAGCGCGTCGCACATGATGAGGAGCTCCATGAGGTTCGTGTTGGCGTCGGGCGAGGTGGACTGGATGACGTAGGTGTCCATCCCGCGGACGTTCTCGCCGATCTCCACCTGGATCTCGCCGTCCGAGAAGCGTCCCACGACGGCGCGCGCCAGCGGGACGCCGAGCTCCCGGCAGATCGCCTCCGCGAGCCGCCGGTTCGAGTTGCCGCTGAAGATCTTGTAGTCCGGCCGGCCGCCGTTCGTGGGCAAGGACATGTTCTCGCGCTCCGAACCTGGGCGCCGGGGCGGCGCCGGGGCGGTCCTTATACCGGAACGGGCGGACATCGGCGACCGGACCGGGGGCGGCAGTGCGGCGCGGCCGGACGTGCCCGGATCTCCGCCAGGACGCGCGACGGCTCGGCGCGTCGGGTGCCCCTCAGGCGTCGATGTCGGTGCCCGTGGGGCGTGGCGCCGAGCCCTTGCGGACCTCGCGCTCGTACTCTGCGAGGATGGCGCGCTCCATGCGGTCGCGCGTCTCGGAGTTGAGCGGGTGCGCGATGTCCTTGAAGGTCCCGTCCTTGCGCCGCTTGGCCGGCATCGCGATGAAGAGGCCGGTGTTGCCGTGGATCACCTTGAGATCGCGGATGACGAAGCAGTCATCGAGCGTGATCGTCACGTAGGCCTTGAGCTTCTCTTCGTTGACCGGGAAGACGCGGACCTCGGTGATCTCCATGGCGTGACCCTCGGTTGGCTCCGCACCGTCCGGACGGCGAACGTTTGGAGGGGGACGCGTCGTCCCTCCATCTCCATCGTTAACGCCGCCGCCCGCGCCGCGCCCCTGCCCGAAAAGACACCGAAGAACGTCGGTCCGCTGCCGGACATCACGACCACCCGGGCTCCGGCCCCCCGCAGGAGCCCCGCGATCGGCGCGAGCCGCGGCCGACGGGCGAGACACGCGGGTTCCAGATCGTTCCCCGCACGGGACGGGACGAATCTCCGCGACCTCCCGGGCGGGCGTACGGAGGCTTTCCTGGCCTGACGCAGCTCGTCGAGCCACCGATACGCCTCGCCTGCCCGGATCGCGAGCGCTGGATCGGCGGGGTAGGCGAGCACGAGGTCGAGCCGCGGGACGTCGGCGGCCACGAGCCGCTCACCGCGGCCCGTGGCCCAGGCGGGCCCGCGGCCCAGGAAGAACGGCACGTCGGAGCCGACGGAAAGCGCGAGCGCGCCGAGGGCCTCGCGATCGCGCACGCCGAACGCCCTCGCCAGGCAGCGCAGGGTCGCGGCCGCGTCCGAGGAGCCGCCGCCGAGCCCGGCGGTCACCGGGATCCGCTTCTCGATGCGGATGGCGATCGCGTTCGCGAGGGCGAAGCGCGCGCGGAACGCCTCCGCCGCCCGCGCGGCGAGGTTCGAGGGGGTGGAGAGGTCGGGCAAGCCAGGGACGTGGCAGGTCACCGGTCCCGCCCGGCGGGCGATGCGTACCTCCACCTCGTCGGCGAGGTCGATCGGGGCGAAGAGCGTGAGGAGGTCGTGGTATCCGTCCGCGCGGAGCGGGCCGACGCGGAGGACGAGGTTCACCTTCGCCGGAGCCAGGGTCCTGTAGCGCACGCTTGCCCTCCTACCACGATCCCCCGTGCCGAGCCCGGCCCCGAGGATTCCCGCCGGCTCCGCACATTCCCGCGAGCGCGTCCCCCCTCTCGGCTACACTCCGGCCCGTGCGCGACCTCAGCTACGACCACGTCCCGTACCGGATCAGCGAGATCGAGCACCGGTACGGAGAGAACGTCCACGTCATCGCCAACCCCTTCCTCCTCGGCCAGCTCGCGGTCCTCTGCGCCAAGGAGACGCGGCAGCCGGAGATCAACCGGCTGGTGCGGCTGCTCTACGAGGACCTCATCCGCACGGTCCTCAACGCCGAGTTCCCGCGCCGGCGGGTGGCGGTGCCCACCCGGATGATCGACAGCTCGCCCCAGGCGATCTTCGAGGGCGAGGTGATCGATCGCCACGTGCGGGCGGTGACGGTGAACATTGCCCGCGCCGGCGCGGTCCCCTCGCAGCTCGTCTACGATCTCCTGAACGAGACGCTCGACCCCGCCCTCGTCCGCCAGGACCACATCATCATGAGCCGGATGCTCGGCGAGAACGAGGAGGTCGTCGGTGCGGGGATCGGCGGCATGAAGATCGGCGGCGACGTCGACGAGGCGTTCCTCCTGTTCCCCGATCCGATGGGCGCGACCGGCTCGTCCCTCGCCACCGCCATCGACACCTACAAGAAGAAGGTTCCGGGAAAGCCGCGGCGCATCGTGAACCTCCACCTGGTCGTCACCCCGGAATACCTGAAGACCATGACCCGGGCCCATCCCGACGTGGCGATCTACGCGGTCCGCCTCGATCGCGGCCTCTCCCCACCCGACGTGCTCGGCACGATCCCGGGCACCCGCTGGGACGAGGAGCGCGGGCTCGACGAGCACCAGTACATCGTGCCGGGCGGCGGCGGGTTCGGCGAGATCATGAACAACGCCTATGTCTAGCGGCGGCGCCACCGGCGAGACGACGGTCGACGTCCTCCTCTCCGAGGACCAGCTCCGCGCGCGCGTCGCGGAGATGGGCGCGCAGATCACCCGCGACTACCAGGACGAGCCGCTCGTCCTCGTCGGCGTCCTGAAGGGGAGCTTCATCTTCCTCGCCGACCTCGTCCGGGCGATCGAGCTGCCGCTCCTCGTGGACTTCATCGGCATCAGCTCCTACCAGGGGACGCAGTCGACCGGCGTCGTCAAGATCACGAGCGATCTCTCCCGGCCCATCGAGGGCAAGCACGTGCTGCTGGTCGAGGACATCGTCGACACCGGCCTCACGATGAAGTACCTGCTCGAGAACCTCGGCACCCGGCGCCCGAGGAGCGTCCGCATCGCCGCGCTGCTCGAGAAGCCGGCGCGCGCGAAGGTGAAGATCCCGATCGACTACCGCGGCTTCGTCATCGGGGACGAGTTCGTCGTGGGCTACGGGCTGGACTGGGACGGGAAGCTGCGCAACCTCCCGTACGTGGGCGTGCCGCGAGTCGGCTGAGGAGGGATCTCGATGACGGACACGGTGCCGGGGCGCAGCGTGGCGCGGACGGCGAAGGGCCTGCTCGCCTGGCTGCTCGTCCTCGGGCTCCTGGCGGCGGTCGGCTGGCTCCTGTCGGAGCGCAACGCCCGGATCTGGGCGCTCGTGCCCGAGGAGGGGCGGCTCGTCGTGAAGCGCGGGATGTTCCTCCCCCTGGGGACCCGTCCCTACCAGCCGCCGGACCCCGCGCTCGCGAAGGTGTACGCGCCGATCGTCCCGCCTCCCGGAACCACGCTGCCCGGGAGGCGCGAGTTTCTCGACGAGTCGGATCTCGACCGGGCCCTCTACGACCTCCTCGCGGCCTGGGCGCGCGAGGACGTGACGAGCGGCGATCCCGCGCGGCTGGAGCGAGGGCTCGGCTACCTGGAGCGCGCGATGGATCTTCCCGCGATCTCCGCGTCCCAGCGGGACAGCCTCGCCGGCCTGCAGGCCGAGTCCGGGTACTTCGAGGCACGGCGCCTCCTCGAGCGCGCCCGCGCCGAGCTGGGCGAGGCGGCGCGCAAGCTCCGGGCGACGGCCGCGTCGCGGTCGTCGCGCGCGGACGAGGCCGACGCGCTGCTCCGGGAGATCGGACCGGCCCTCGACGCGACCGCCGCCGCCATC
>JAEZXM010000007.1 GCA_023419875.1 Pseudomonadota bacterium
CGAGATCGGGTTCGATGGCCGAGGGCGCATCGGCTCGGTGACCACCCCAGCGGTGCTCGACCTCGTCTACGGGTACGACGGAGCCGACAACGTCTCCTCCGTCGACGATCGGGCCGTTCCTGGAACCACCAGGACGATGACCTATGACGCCCTCGATCGCCTCGAGACGGTGACCGCGGACGGTCTCTGGGGCCTAGCCTCCTACCAGTATGACGAGCTCGGGAACCGCACGCGGAAGCAGATGGGCGACGACGTCCGCTACCAGTACGACGACTCCAACCGGCTGGTGGTGTCCTCGGAACCGCCGGACCACGGGAACCTGGCGTTCACCTGGGACGATGCAGGCCGGCTCGTGTCGTCGTCCGACGGCGTCAACTATCGTTACGACGGGCGCGGTCGACGCGTGCAGAAGGCCGAGTCCTCTCGGACCATCCTGTACCACTACGACGAGGGCGGCCGCATCATCGCCGAGACCCTGCCCGACGGCACCAAGCTGCGGGACTACGTCTATCTCGGGAGCAAGTTGATCGCGCTGGACGGATGCGTGTCCTCGTACACCGCGCCCTGCAACGAGCGGGAGTGGTACCACACGGACAACCTGGGAAGCGCGCTCGCACGGACCGATATGAGCGGCGAGGTCGTCGCTCGGCTCCAGTACGCGCCGTGGGGCGAGGAGTGGTCCTACCAAGGAGATCCGGGTGACCGGCAGTACAACGGGCGGGTGTACGACCCGGGGACGGGGTTCCACGACTACGGGGCGCGGATGTACTGGCCGCAGGTGGGGAGGTTCATATCGGCGGATAGCTATCGGGGGGAGATCGCGAATCCGGCGTCGCTGAACCGGTACAGCTACGTTCACAACAATCCGTCCAAGTACACGGACCCCACCGGGCATCTCATAGGTCTCTGCGGGGCAGTCACCGGGGCCACATGGGCCTTCCAGCAAGGATATAGTTGGCGCGAGAGCCGCTTCTGGAAGGCAGCGTTGACCGGCGCTGCAGCCGAGATGGGGCTCAATTTGCTGGCTGGAGCGGTTGTGTTGGCTGCGCCGGAGGTTCTTGGGACAGCCGGCACTGCGTCAGCGGCCAAGGTGCCGGAGCTTGCGGATAAACTTCAATCGACAGCGTCGGCATTGGAGGAGGGGGTCCGAGCATTGCCCGCTCCGAGTGGCTACAACCCATGGGCTGGGAGCGTCGTTAGCACCGTGGCCGGGCAGGACACTACCATGTACCGGGTGTGGGGAGGTGAATCAGAACGGGTGGGGAGCTGGCTGACGACCAGCATGCCGGAGTCTGCCGCAGCGGCCAAGGCCTCTCTGGCGCTACCGCCTGGCAACGCAGCCTCGTTTGTCTCGGAAGTGGTCGTTCCCGCAGGTACGAGACTCCAGGTTGGACAGGCAGCGGCTGCATTCGGCCAGGCCGGTGGTGGGGCCCAGGTACAGCTCCTCGACCGCATCCCTGCTTCGTCGTTTGGGCCAGGAACACCACTCCATTAAAGGGACCATGGCGCGCTATAGACTAATTCATGATGAGTTGCAGATAGACGATGGGGCTGGCGTCGTGCTGTGGTCCGGGAAGCCCTTGAGTTGCTCTGTTACACTTGTCCTCCCCGGCCTGGGCGGCGACTACTGCGTGGTGCTACTTGATCCCGACGCCAAGTTGAAGGGGGCTTTCCGCAACCTGCTGCGTGTGTCCACCGACGGCGTAGTGGCGTGGCGGGCGCGACTCCCGACGACTGGGGATGATTGCTATGTCAGCGCCAGATGGGTAGACGGAACACTTGTCGCCAACTCTTGGAGCGGCTATCGCGTGGTCATCGATAGTGAGACAGGGGACATTGTAAACTCGACGTTCACGAAATAGCAGGGGAACTACCAAGGACCCGCCAGAGGTCGTGTCCTCTCGGCAATGATCGCGTGAAAGCCGGGCCGAGGGAGGTGCGTGGCAACAACGCGGCCTTGCGCCTTCCGGAGCGCAGGTCCCCTGGGTGCTGATCCGGGGCGACTCATTGCGCATCGCTACCGACTTCGCGGTTGAAGCGTTGGCGCAGTCTCACCGGACTGGCATCATCAGCCGCCCAGTAGAGGAAGGATTGGCGACCCGGCGTCACTCACAACCTCTACTCGTACGTCCTCAACAATCCGTACAAGTACATCGACCCCGACGGTCACGAGGGGAAGCTCCCGATCAAGAACCCGGATACGGTGCCCGGCTACTCCGCAGGCCATGGAGCGGGCGCGCGGTCGGGGCCCTGGTGGGGTCCGACGGGGAGAGCCGCGTACCGAACGGCGCAGTTGAACCGAGCAGCGGGTCGAGGGCGGGCAGCTCCGAATGCGGGGGACGCCGCTGCGCCGACCGCCGGCCAAGCTGCCCAGGCGCAATACGAGGCGGCGGGTGGGGCGCCGCCGTTACCAACGGTAACGGTGAGTCGCTCGAAGCACCCCGCGTCGGCCGCTCACGTCGAGGAGGCGCAGGCTGCTGGGCAGCCTTCCACACTCACTGTCGACAGAGGCGGAGCGGCTGCGCGACGACGTGCAGCACTCAGGGGAACCGACACCGAGCCAGGAAACGACCGAGACGAATACCCCCCGGCCATGTTTATGGAAGGAGGCGAGGGAGCAGATGTTCGTCAGGTCCCCAGTGGGGACAACCGGGGCGCTGGGGCCTGCACGGGGAATCAGTGCCGTGGCCTTCCTGATGGCACCAGGGTCCGAGTTCAAGTAACAGACTAGACTATGAGTACGCTCGCGAGACTGGCTGCTGTCGGGGGACCAGCACTTGGATGCTCTCCTCCTGATTGGGCCAAGCTTGAGGCCATGTGCGGCCGCCCCCTGGCCCTGATCCGTCCTCTGCTGGAGATCAAGAATGGCTTCTACGCTTTCGAGAACGCATTGCATGTCTTTCCCGCCACACCCGGTCCTGATGAATGCTCGATACCGGAGTGGAACGCGGATAGCCTCTGGAGAGAGGACTACCGGGGCATGGCCAACGGGATCCTATTCTTCGCGGAGGACGTGTTTGGGGTTCAGTTCGGCATCAAGGACGACGCCGTGTGCAGCTTTGATCCCGAGACGGGGGCGTGCGAGTCTATCGCTTCGAGCGTTGAGGGTTGGGCGAGTCAGGTATTGGAAGACCATCCGGTCTGGACGGGTCAGCCTCTAGCTCACAAGTGGCAGGGGGTTCACGGGCCTTTGGCACCCGGGACGCGGTTGCTGCCCAAGACTCCGTTTGTGCTTGGGGGAGAGTTCTCGCTAGGCAATTGCTATGCGCTCGACGCCGTTAAGGGAATGAAGTACCGAGCATCGATTGCAGTTCAGATCCGGGATGTGCCGGATGGGGCAAAGGTGGTTCTTCGAACCGGAGACTGATAACCGGAGCCCCGGAGCCCCGACCCATAGGTCCGGCGCGCGGACCATGGTGCGCGGCTGGGAACATCTTTCCCGCTAGATGCGGCGCGGGCCCGCGCCTACGCCGCGCTCGCGAGCACGCCTCCACGGACCTGCTGTCGTCGCTGGCCGAGCGAGGGCGCCGGCTCGGGTTCGGCGTCAGAGTTCTCGCCTAGCGCGATGTACGACCGATCGCGCCGTCCAGGGGTCGCCGGGTTCCATGGCCTGGCGCCCCGGTCGCGTGCGAGCTTCAGGCCGCTTTCGCGAGCGACGCCTCGCTCCCGCCCGGCGCCACGTGGAGCGCGGGGCCCTGGGTAGCCCCCATGATCCCGGCCGCACGCCCTCCAGTACAGGGCATCCAGGTGCCGCCGAACCGTCCGGTCCGTGCACCCGATCTGTGCGCCGATCGCTGTGGCCGAGCCGCCCTCCAGGCGGGCGAACGATGGCGCGACCGCGGTCGCTGGCGAGCACCAGGAGGTCGGTCAGGGTCTCCTGCGCGACCCCCAGGATCCCGAAGATTCCGTCCGCTAGATTGAAGTCCCGGCCCAGAGGTCCGGCGCGTGGACCGCGGTCCGCGACTGCGAACGGCTACCGTTGTTGCCAGCGGGGGCTGCTGCTCGGCAGCGGGCGTCGAGACGACGGTGAAGGTCGAAGCGGTGGGGGCGCCCGGCGGGTCGCGCTCCACCATCTCGCGAACCATTCCCACCGGTGCGTTGGTGTAGCTTCAGATGAGCAAGGCCAGCTTGACATAGCGGGACCCCGACCTCACCTGCCCCATCTTGAGAACCGAGGAGCGCCATCTCACCGGCTTGGCTGGCTTGCAGCCGTCGAACCCGGCGCGCTAGCCCATCCCCTTCGCCGCCTCGATGACCGCGTCGTTCTCCGCGCGCGACCCCACCGTGATCCGGATGCATCCCTTCATCGCCGGTGAGTGATCTTGCCGCCGCACGAGCACGCCGCGCTCGAGGAGCCGGGCCTGGACCTCTGCGGCATCCCCGGTGCGCACGAGCAGGAAGTTCGCCGCCGATGGGTAGACCCGCCACGCCGTTTCGCGCGCGAGCGCCCCGGCGAGCCGCTCGCGCTCGGCGCGCACACGCTCGACGAGCGGCCCCACGTAGCCGGGCGACTCGAGCGCGGTGAGCAGGATGGCCGAGGTGTGCGCCGGCAGGCAGAAGGGCGGGACGCAGGCGCGGGCCACCGCGGCGACGCGGGGGGCGCCGAGCAGGTAGCCGGCGCGGATGCCGCCCAGGCTCCACGCCTTCGAGAACGTGCGCAGGAGGGCGACGTGCTCGCTCCGCCGCGCGAGCGGCCGGTAATCGGTCCCGGCGAAGGCGTGGTAGGCCTCGTCCACGACGAGGAGCCAGCCCTTCTCCTCCGCCCGCCGCGCGAGCGCCTCGACGTCGGCGGCCTCGAAGAGGCGGCCCGTGGGCGCGTGCGGGGTCGGCAGGAAGAGGACGCCGGGCGGCCCGTCCATCGCCTCCATCAGGCCGGCGAGCGGCAGCGCGAAGTCGGGGCCGAGCGGCACCGCACGCCACGGCGTGCCGGCGGCCTCGGCGGCGCCGCGGTAGTAGGGGAACGAGGGCGCCGTGTCGAGCACGGACCGGGCGGCCATGGCAAGGCCGAGGACGAGCACGTTCGAGCCCGGCGAGAGCACCACGCCCCGCTCGTCCCAGCCCTCGTGCTTCGCGACCGCCGCGCGGACGTCCTCGGCGTGCAGCTCCGGATACCGGTTCCAGGGGATGCGCCCGAGCCGCTCGAGCGCACGCGCCTTGAGGTCTGTGGGGAGATCGTCGGGGCTCTCGTTCTGATCGAGCTTCACCCGGGCGTCCGAGCGGACGTACGGGTACTCGGCCGGGTTCGAGAGGTGGGGCTTGAACGCGTTCACATCCGGAAGCTAGCACAGCCCCCGGGGCCGGCGCGGCGCGGCTAAGCGCTCCGCGACAGGACGAACCGCGCGAACGTCTTGTCCACGCCGGACACGTGCTCCTCGAGCCAGCGCTGGAGCCAGGCGGCGACCCGCATCGGCTCGAGGCCGGGGTTGCCGCGCCGCTCGTGCTCGCGGGAGAGCTCGAGGATCTGCTCGATGAACCCGTCGTGCTCGGCCTTGTGGTGCTCGTAGCCGGGAAAGGCCACCTGACGCATCCACGACTCCTCCGCGCCGAAGTGCGTCACGCAGTAGAGGCGCAGGTACGAGAGGAGGATGCCCACGTCCTGGCGGGTCGGCTCGGTGAGACCGGCGATGAACCGCTCGGCCCGGCGGAAGAGCTCCTGGTGCTGGGCGTCGATCTCCTCGATGCCCACGGCCAGGTCGGGAGTCCACTTGATCATCGGTGCTTCTCCGCGAGCAGCATCGCACCGAGCCCGCGGCCGATTCTTGATCCGACGCAGGCGACCCGCAAAGGCCACCCCCACTCGCTCAAGCGATCGCGCTCGCGGTGACCAGGCGCTCGGCCTCCTCCGGCCCGCCCCAGCCGAGGAGCCTCGGGTTCTTCGGCTCGAAGAAGATCGCGGAGAGGAAGAACTGCGCGATCTCGTCCTTCACCCGGGAGGGGAGATCGTCGGGCGAGGTGATGCCGTCCCCGCGCGAATGCTTCACCGGCACGGCGAGGACCCGATCGTTGCGGACGCGGCCGTTGGTCTTCGAGTCCTGCTCGAGCCGGACCACCGCCACGGCGCGGCACGGGATGACGATCCCCGGGTAGCTCGCCACGTCCCAGTAGACGAGCGCGTCGAGCGGATCCCCGTCCTGGGCGCGGGTCCCCGGGACGAACCCCCAGTCGTACGGGTACGCGAGCCCGAGCGGGAGCGGGCGCGAGACGCTCATCGCGCCGAGGGCGACGTCGTACTTGAGCTTGACGAGCGCGCCCCGCGGGGACTCCACGACGACACGGACCGCGCCCTGCGGGTCGCGTGCGGGAAGGCGGGCGAGGTCCACCATCCGTGTTCCATGCTCGGGGTCGTCCCTGGCGGCAAGGGCACGTGAGCAGGGTGGATCGGACCGGCCCCGGACAGGGGTGTGCGGCGGTCGCACCTTGGAGACCCGCCGGACACGTAGCCCTGCGTCGATCCCGCGCGTACGATCTCCACACCGGCGAGGGCGGCGCCGCCGCCAGCCGAGACCGCGCGCGGGAGGAGCCATGTTCGAGAACAAGGACCTCGTGGCCGTCGGGACGTTCGAGAACCTCTCCGGGGCGGAGGTTGCGTTGAGCTTGCTCGCGGCGGAGGGGATCGCCGCGACGATCCGCGACCAGCCGCTCGCGTCGGTCCTGCCGCCGGTGGCCCGGGCGAACGGCGGCCTCACCCTGCTCGTCGCGGAAGACGAGGTCGAGCGCGCGCGCGAGGTGCTCGCCCAGCCCGACTCGACCGAGGCGCCGCCCGACGAGGCGCAGCCCGCGGGCGGCTAAGGATCAGCGCCAGCCCCGGACCAGCTCGACGAGGGTCCGCACCGCGAAGCCGGTCCCGCCGGCCGCGATGTAGCCGCGCTCCTTCCTCGCGTGCGACGGCCCGGCGATGTCGAGGTGCGCCCAGGGCACGTCGGCCGCGAAGCGCTTCAGGAAGTGCGCGGCAGTGATCGCCCCGCCGAACCGCTCTCCGGTGTTCTTGATGTCGGCGCGATCGCTCTCGAGCTGCTCCTCGAGCGCGGGCGTCAGCGGCAGGCGCCACACGTCCTCGCCTGCGGCGCGGGCCGCGGCGGCGACCGCGTCCACGACCTTGCCGTCCGGACCGAAGAGCCCGGCGGTGGTGGGCCCCAGCGCGACCATGCAGGCGCCGGTGAGCGTCGCCACGTCCACCATCGCCTCCGGCCGGAGCGCCTTGCCGGCCCAGGCGAGCACGTCGCCCAGGACGAGCCGCCCCTCGGCGTCGGTGTTGGTGATCTCGACCGTGGTGCCGTCGTAAGCCCGGAGCACGTCGGAGGGCTTGTAGGCGCGCCCGCCGGGCATGTTCTCGCAGGCGCCGAGGACCCCGTGCACCGGGAACGGCGGCCGGAGCCTCGACACGACGCGCATCGCCGCGAGCACCGCGGCGCTCCCCGCCATGTCGGTGTTCATCGTGACCATCGACTCGGTGGGCTTGAGCGAGAGGCCTCCCGAGTCGAAGGTGATCGCCTTGCCCACGAGGACGAGCGGCCTCCGGCGCGCGGTCCCGTGCCGGGCGGGCGGCTGCCGCGGCTCCCATGCCACCTGCACGAGCGCCGGCGGCTCGACCGAGCCGCGCGTCACCCCGAGGAACATGCCCATCCCGAGCGCCTCGATCTCGCGCCGCCCGCGGACCTTCACCCTCAGGCCGGCCTCGCGGGCGAGCGCCGATGCCGCGGCGGCGAGCTTCGCCGGCGTGTTGTCCGCCGGCCCGAGGTTGACGAGGTCACGGGCCCAGGCCACGGCCTCGGCGATCTCCAGCCCGAGCTCCGCCTCGCGCCGCACCTCGGCGCGCTTCTCGGCGCCCGCGGGCACGACGAGGTGGACCGTGGAGAGCCCCGGCGGGCGATCCTCCTTCGCCTTCTTGTACGCCTCGAAGGCGTAGCTCCCGAGGCGCGCCCCCTCCACCGC
>JAEZXM010000061.1 GCA_023419875.1 Pseudomonadota bacterium
CGGCGGCGGGGGGGGGGCGATCCCGGGGGGGGGGGCGCGGGCGCGCCGGTGCAGCTCGAGAAGGGTCTGTTCGTAGTGCGCGAAGATGGCGACCGCGCCCACCCGCCGCGCCAGGGACAGGACCGCATCGGCGTACGCGCCGGGCTCCGCGGGCGCCCGCTCGACGCGTGCGACGCTCGAGGACCGGAGCGCCCCGCCGCCGGGAGCGGCCTCGCTCGCGACCGCCACGACGCGATGGCCGGCGCGCCCGAGGCTCCGCGCGACGCACAGGGAGGTGTTCCGCTCCGCGTCGGCGACCACCACCATCGCGCCGGTCCATGGGCCTGAGGCGGGGCGGCGGGCGAGCCGCTCGACCGCCGCCCGGATCTGCTCGAACGCCGACCGGAAGACCGGCTCCGCCTCGCCGTACGGGTCCGGCACCTCGCGGGGCGCGTCCAGGAGGAACAGCTTCCGGCGCGCTCCGGGAAACCGGCGCCAGGCTCGCAGCACGTTCAGGCGATCCATGACGAAGACGCAGTCCGCATCGCGGATCTGCTCGGGGCGCACCGGCGCCGAGCGGTGCGCGCGGAGGTCGAATCCCATCCTCGCTGCCGCGTCCAGCGCGTGCGGCGGCGGCGCGCGCCCGGCGGCGCTTCCCAGCCCGGCGCTGTCGATGCGCGCGGCGGTCGTGAGGACCCGCTGCGCGAGCGCCGCCGCGAGCGGGCTCCGGCACACGTTCCCCTCGCAGAGAAAAAGGACCCGCCTGCCCGCCAGGTCGTCCGGCGTCCGGTTCCGGTAGAGACGGAGGATCGCCCGCCCCGAGACGCGCCGGTCGATCGCCCGCCCGTAGCGGACCAGCGTCGCCGTCGACCGCCGCAACATCTCGCGCATCTTGTCTCCGGGAACCGGGCGCGCGCTCCCGGACGAGGCGGGCGCCGCGGGCCGTGCGAAAGCTCGCTCCTGCACCGCGCGCCCGCCAGTGCGGCGCGGCGGTCCCGAGGGGGCGCGCCGCACCGCTTCGCACCTGGTGCGTACGTTCCAGGGAACGTCGAACGTCGAACCTGGAGGATGGGGAGGGGTCATGCGCCTCGTGCAGCTGCCCGTGCTGCTCCTCGTGCTGGGCCTCGGGCAGTGCGGCGGCTCCGGGGGCGCGGGCAGCCTCACCGGTGCCGACGCGACGGCAGCGCTGGAGCGGGCCATCGAGGACGCCGGCTCGGGCACGGTCGCGCTGGCCGGGTCGGACACCTACGTCGTGCGGGACGTGACGGTCCGGCGGAGCGGCATCACGCTCGAGTGCACCGGCTCGCCCCCCGCGACCCTCCGGCTTGCGACGCTCCCGGCTGGGGACGGCGCGCCGATCCTGGACGTCCGCGCCAACGACTTCACCCTTCGCAACTGCATCCTGGACGGCAACCGGGCGGCCCAGCCGCGGGGCGGGTTCACCGACGCCTTCCGCGGCCGTGCGTTCCGCGCCGGGGTGCGGGTGGACGGCGCGTACCGGGGGCTCACGGTCGAGGGCGTCACCTTCCGGAACGTGTACGGCGCCGCGATCGCCACCCGGAACGTCCGGGCCATCACCGTCGAGCGGAGCACCTTCGAGGACGGCAACTTCGAGGCGGTGTTCGCCACCAACGACTTCGAGCTGGGCGATCCGGAAAACTACCTCGACGGCTTCACGTTCGTCGGGAACGTCGCCCGGAACCTGGGATCGGGCGACGCGCGGGTGAACGCCAACGGGCTGCTCGTGCACCAGATGGCCGATCTCCGCGTGGAGGACAACGAGTGGGTCGGGTACGAACGCACGGCGATCAAGATCGAGAACTGCCGGAACGGGACGATCGCCCACAACCGGATCCGCGACGGATCGTTCCCGAACTTCGCGGCGATCACCATGCAGAACGGCGCGGACGATCTGACCGTGCGCGACAACGACATCCGCGACGTGGGGACCGGCATCGACGCCTCGCTCGTCGCCGGCGGCCAGTACCCGTCGGACGACCTGGTCCGGGTGATCATCCGCGACAACACCGTACGGCGGGTGAAGCCCGGCGAGACCGCGGACGGCATCCGCATCCTGGGCTACGGGCCGCGAACGGCCGAGGTCACCATCTCCGGCAACACCATCGAGAACGTCCCCCGTCGCGGCATCACCCTGCGGCAATTCCGGACGTACCACGACGCCCCCGAGTTCTCCCGGATCACGGTCGAGGACAACCAGCTCAGGAGCGCGGGCACCTGCGCCGACTGGTTCCAGGGCTCCGAGGTCGCGCCCACCGAGGTCAACGACTCGGGTAACCGCTGCGAGTGAGGCGGCGATCCGGCGCGAGTCTCGTCCGGCGTCCGTCGCCCGCCCGGCATTCACGGTCGGTTGTAGTCACGTAACGTCCTAGCACATCGAGCAAAGAGCGGGACGCCTGCGCGGACTCGCCGTCTCCGGCGACCCGCGACTACAGCGGGCCCTTTTCTCCCCCGGAAGGGTTGGGGTTCACTGCTCGCGCTGTCCCACGAACACGGGGCAGCGCTCTCGCGAGCCCAGGAACCCCAACGCAGCCGGGTAGGTGCAATGAATACAAACAGGAAGTTCGCGCTTGCAATCCTCTCCACCATTCTCTTCGCGTGCGGCAATCCCTCCGAGCTGGACGAGGAGTCGTACGGCGATCTTCCCGCGGAGGCGCCGACGGACGTGCTGGCCGGCGCGGCCGCGAGCAGCGGCTTCGTCGCGGCCACGGCCAACGGCTGGGACCCCGGGCTCGTCCCGGAGAACGCCATCGACGGAACCCTCTCCACGCGCTGGACGGCGCTCGGGAAGGGCAAGTTCATCGCCGCCGACATGGGCGCGGTCAAGAGCCTGAGCGGCATGCGCATCTCGTGGTATCGCGGCCAGTACCGGCGCTCGACGTTCTCGATCGTCATCCAGGACGTCGGGGGCGGCCTCCGCACCGTCTGGTCGGGCCAGTCCTCCGGCACGACCTCGAGCCTCGAGACGTACACCTTCCCGCCGGTCCAGACCCGCTACCTCCGCGTGGTCGTGCAGGGCAACACCGAGAACGACTACGCGAACATCTGGGAGATGCAGGCCGTGACCGACGGGTCGACCACCCCGCCCCCGCCGCCTCCGGCCCAGACCGTCGCCGTGACCGTGTCCCCCGCGACCGCCGCCGTCCCGACCGGCGGGTCCGTGCAGCTCGCCGCCGCGGTGACCGGCTCGGCCAACACCAGCGTCACCTGGACGGTGCAGGAAGGTGCGGCCGGAGGCGCCGTCGGCTCGACCGGCCTCTACACGGCTCCCTCCGCCGCGGGCACGTTCCACGTGGTCGCGACCAGCGTCGCCGATCCCTCGAAGAGCGCCGCCGCGACGGTGACCGTGAACGCCACGAGCGGCGTGACCGTCGCCCGCCCCACCGGCGGCGACGACACCGCCAACTTCAACGCCGCGATCGTCTCGGCAAACGGCGGCGTCGTGAACGTCCCCTCGGGCACCTACCTCGTGCGCGCGGTGGCCGTGAACCGGGCGAACACGACGATCCTCTGCACCAGCACCAGCCCGGCCGTCATCAAGCTCCGGCAGCTCGCCTCGGGTGACGGGTCCCCGATCTTCAACGTCACCGCCAACAACTTCACCGTCAGGAACTGCATCCTGGACGGCAACAAGGCCACCCAGCCCTCCGGCGGCTTCAACGACAGCTTCATGGGCCGTTCGTTCCGGACGGCGATCAAGATGGACGGCGCGTACAGCGGCCTCACCGTCGAGCGCGTCACGTTCCAGAACGTCTACGGCGCCGGCATCGCCACCCGGCGGGTGAGCAACATCCGCGTCACCGACAGCGTCTTCAAGGACAACTTCTTCGAGGCCGTGTTCGCCACCACCACCTGGACCTCGGGCGATCCGACGAACCGGGTCAACGGGTTCACCTTCCAGCGGAACACGATCACCAACGCCCGCTCCCGTCACTCGTCGATCAACGCCAACGGCCTGCTCGTGCAGCAGACGAGGACGGTGGACGTCTCGAACAACCTCTGGGACGGCTTCGAGCGGAACGCCATGAAGCTCGAGAACTGCCGGGACGGCGTGGTCGCGAACAACACCATCCGGAACGGCGACTTCTCCTGGGCCGGCATCGGCATGCAGAACGGCGCCCACTACATGACGATCGAGGGCAACAACCTCAACAACGTCGGCACCGGCATCGACACCTCGCTCGTCGTCGGCGGCCAGTTCGGGTCGGACACGATCGACCACGTGACCATCCGGAACAACACGATCACCAACGTCCACAGCGGCTCGATGCCCGACGGCATCCGTCTGCTCGGCTACGGCTCCGCGATGACCGACATCTCGATCACCGGCAACGTCGTCCGGACCGTGCCCCGCTACGGGATCAACGTCCGCCAGTTCACGAACTACCACCCGTCGCCGACGTTCACGCGGATCACCGTCCAGAACAACCAGCTCACCTCGGCGGGTTCGTGCAGCTGGTTCACCGGGACGGGCGTCTCGCCGACGAACACCGTGACGTCGCCGAACACGTGCAATTGATCGGCTGACCCGTGAGCGTGGCTCCGGCCACGCGTGAAGGACCGAAGGCCCCGGCGCCGGGCTCCAGGGAACTCCCTCCCCTGGGGCGCGGCGGCCGGGGCCTTTGGTCTTGATGTCCCTGGCAACCTCGACGCCGTCGGCCGCAAGCTCCTCCTGCACGAAGCCATCTCACGCGGCCTCGAGTTCCGGGAGCTCCGCGGGCACTCGGCCGAGATGAACCCGAACCCTTCCTCGATCCTCGACCCGAGCCTGCCGGCAACGTTCGCGTCTCCGCCTTCGAGCCGGAGGAGAACTGATGGCGCAAAGGGCGGAGCGACCACGACGAGCAGCCGTCTCCGAAGCGGCTCACCTGCGCCGTGAGCCTCCTCGCTTCGTGCCCTGCACGGACGTTCGGCCCCGGGCACGCCCTCGCTCCACTCCCCCCGTGAACTCCCTCCCCCCCAGCATCCACGTCAGCCCGTCTGGCGCGGTGCCCTCCGCGTGCAGGTACTCCGCGTGGATGCACCGGTGGTGGTGGTACTCGCACACGCCCGTCTGATTGGCCGGGTCCGTCAGATCGCCCCCGCGCGAGCGGAACTCGACGTGGTGTGAATCCGTCGCGGGCCGGCTGCACCCCGGGACCGTGCACATCCCGCCGTCGCGCTCCCGGACCCGCTGCGAGGCGGTCTTCGGCCTCACCGGCATGCCCCACACCGCCAGGAAGTGCGCGCAAATGATCGAGAGGCACGTCCCGGCGCCAACGTGCCAGCCTACGCGGGCCCGGACGGCACGAATCGCCGCGGCGAGCACGCTCGCGACCCGCTCCGGCGCGACGACCGACAGTTTTCCCCGTCTGCGCATCTGCCTTTCCTCGTCGGCCTCGAGCTCCCGCCGGAGCGCAATGCACGTGACGGCCCGCGCCCGCTCGACGGCGGCGGCGAGAGCCTCCTCGGGGAGCCGGGAGAGGGACCGAAGCTTCTCGTAGGAGAGCCCCTGGGCCCGCGCCTCGCGCAGCGCTGGGCTCTTCCACATCTGCTTCTCGAGCGCCGCCCGCTGCTCGACCGCGCGCGCGGGCAGCCCGAGCCTCTCCTCGCAGTACTGTCGAAAGCTCGCGAACCCGAGGATCTGGTGGATGCCGCTCGCCCGGACGGCCTGGGCGCAGTAGCCGACGATGTCGTCCCAGCGCCGCTGCAGCCGCGCGAGCCCCCGGATGCGGGCATCGATCTCGGCGGCGGTCGCGTGAGCCGGGAACTCGACCTCGGGCGCGGACACGCCGGGCACCGCCGGGAGCATCGCCCATCGATCGGTGTCCGCCTCGAGCTCCGCCTCGCGCCGCTCCTGGCGCTCGGCGGCATATGGGCGCCGGAAGATCTCGTTGAGGCGCGACGACTCGGCGAGCGCGGCGGTGGTCTCGTGCACCTCGGCCACCGGTTCCGGGAACTCGGCGAGGTACTCCTGGGCGACAGCCTCGAGCCGCTCGAATCGCCGCGCGCCGGGGAGTTGCTGCCCCGCGACCTCCAGGGCCGCGTCCACGACCTCGCGCTCCTCCGGCTTGCAGGCGATCCCGATGCGTCCCCAGCTCTCGTC